>CAIWMU010000070.1 GCA_903913865.1 uncultured Verrucomicrobia subdivision 3 bacterium | reverse complement strand
TGCCCCGACCGGAAAGCTGGCCTATTTTGCCCACCGTAAATCATTGAAGAACTATGAGTGTATTGATTGTTGGTTCAACGGCCCTGGATTCCATCAAGACTCCCAAGGCTGAAAACCCGCGCCTGCTCGGCGGCTCCGCAATACACGACCCGTGTATCCACCAGCGATGATGCTGTTTTCGACACGCCGCACGATTAAACGAGCCGAGCCGGCAGAGCTCAAGCCAAGCCCCGGTCGGAGGCGAAAGCCGGCAAGTCTTGCGACAGGGGGATTATTGCCATGGCTTTCCGATGGGCAACCGCTCCCTGTCACCACTGCCGCCGGACAACTAACTCTTGCCCGGAGTATTTACCTCTGGAAAATCGGTTTTCTGTGATTACTGAAAGACCCTCTCGCCGCATTTGTAACAGCAGCCAGTCTCTGGTTTCGGCCTGCTCGGGCACTCCAAAATACAGTCACCTTCCTTTCGAGACTCCAAGAAACAAAAACCAATCGCTGACACTCTGCAAATCTCGTCCACGAACTTCTCGCCATACCGATGACCGTCCCGGCCAGGCCCCTGTCACGGCGGCTACACGGCTGGCATGATTGGCGAGAAGCTCTTTGACAAACGCCTCCAGCGGGTCACTCAATGGCGGGACCAGTAATAGGGGGCGGTTACTTAGCTGCTTGAGCTTCAAACGTCTGGCAATTGTATCCAAACTCATTTGAAGAGGGCCAAATCCAGTTATCCGCACATCCTGCAAGGCATCCCAATCCAGTTTGCGAAAGAAGTAAGTTTGTTTGCACTCTGAACATTCTGTGAACCCCTCAGTCGGCCCGTCATAAAAGCCGGTGGCAATCGTCCGTCGAAACGGCAGGAATTCCATCACTCCATCAGCCAGTAATTTGCAGCACTTCATAGATTAGCGACCAAACGCCTTTTTAAATTCATTTGCCGCTTCGGGGGTAACCGGTTTTGGCAATTCCACGGTGCGGTGCAACGGATCATTCCGCGTAGGTGTGTCGTGCACGGGAAACTTGGATTCAACGGCATCTCTCGCCGCTTGCGATGCAGGTCCACACGGTTTGCCCGCCGTTGTTGAAACTCCGTGAATCCCGATTTGTTCTTCTGCTTCGGCTGCCTTCCTGCCGCGCCTCGCAGCCGACTCGCAAGATGTTTCGCGCCTGCTCCGTATCTCTCATTCCTTGCTGGCCTTTCTTTCTGGCCCGCCTAAGAACATGCTCCCTGCCCATAACCCTCCGCCAATTCCTCTGGTCCACGGATTCTCCGAGTTTCTCAGGCTGTCGATGGCTCCATCGACTTTATCATTTACCCAATTCCAACCGTTCCATAAGACAGTCCAAAACTGGACACTGCCCCTTCCGTAGGCGTCGGCGTTCGGCAGAGTCATGCCACCGTCCCCATTGTAAACATAACCAACCTCCAGCCCCAACGGGTCAACATTGCTTATGGGATTATTGCCGACCAACCGGTATAAATTCATCCCCCCGATTTCCCCGATCAAATCCCTGTTCAGCCACCGTTGCAAACCCGGGTCACAGCCACGGAATGGATAGAGGCTCAAGCCTGATCTGGCGAGCCAGGGCATCGAGGAGAACTGTATGACGTTGGCGTCGGCCAGCGGTCCCGATTTGGCGGTGATTCTGCCAAAGGGGCTGCACAGGTAGCGGGCGGCGATGCTCTCCATCCCATCACTTAGCGCGGTGATATTTCCCGCGCCGTCCGCGTGATAGAACGCTGAGCCATTGGCATCGGTTCGCGCAAGCAATCCGCCGATACCGCCCGCGCTCTGGAAACCGCCACCGACCGTCAAACTGCCCCCGGACGCCAGCGGCCCTGCAAGGGTGTGGGTGAATGCGGTGGGGCCGACCCTGCCGGCCATGCCCTTGGCCAGGTTCAAGGCGTTGAACACAACATGAGCCTGGGAAGTGGTCGAGAGGAGCAGGAGGATGAGCCAACCACCTGCCAGTGCTTTCAACGGGTTGAATAGCCGAAGGCCATGCATCGCGGCTAAAACGCTACCCCCCCTCTCCGGGCATCACAAGCCATTTTCCATGGCGACGAAATCGGATGGGCCATTCCACCGGCCGCCCGGCAGGCGGTTTGCACAAACACCGCTAAAATATTGCCCCGACCGGAAAGCTGGCCTATTTTGCCCACCGTAAATCATTGAAGAACTATGAGTGTATTGATTGTTGGTTCAACGGCCCTGGATTCCATCAAGACTCCCAAGGCTGAAAACCCGCGCCTGCTCGGCGGC
>CAIWMU010000069.1 GCA_903913865.1 uncultured Verrucomicrobia subdivision 3 bacterium | reverse complement strand
GCCGCCGAGCAGGCGCGGGTTTTCAGCCTTGGGAGTCTTGATGGAATCCAGGGCCGTTGAACCAACAATCAATACACTCATAGTTCTTCAATGATTTACGGTGGGCAAAATAGGCCAGCTTTCCGGTCGGGGCAATATTTTCCACTGGTCCTGAGCGCCCGAAACTCCGGGCCACCGGCCACAGGGTTGAGCAGGGGTAATCATTCATTCACGCAGGTGCCCTGAGGCAGGAACGGTGTTTAATCCTGATCTTTGAGATGGGTGTGGCCGTGGTAGTGATCAGGATCGGAGCTGGATCACATCGAAGTGCTTCCTTCAGGGAACTTTGATCAGCTGCCAACACAAAATTATGAAAATGAACGTTTTTTAATTGGAAAATGGCTGCTTGTAGGTGTAAACACCTACACATGCCTAAGGTGTTAGACTTTCGAGCGTAGTGTAATCATACTGTCTGCCCTCACGAATGTGGCAAACCGTGAGGTGGAAGGTGTTCGGGGTTACGATCAATGAAAAACAAATTCTTTCTGGCGGACAACGCCAATACGAGGACGCAATCAGCGAGATTGAATGCGACGCAGGACTCCCTGCGAGGTGGCGCACAGAAGAATATGAGGCGCTCCGCTCAAGGCCGGCCGCAGGCGGTGGAATTGCCCCCGTTGCCCGCGGTCAAGTCTGAAGCCAAAGAACTGCATGTCCTGTCGGTGGGGGATGATGCCACGACATTCCGGAAGCTCTCAAAGGAACTCCAGCTGGCCGGGATGGGGGTCAGGACATTGCCAGACAACGTTCCGAGGGGGACATCCATCCTCCAACAGAAATGCGACGTCATTGTGATGGAGTTTGTTGGTGCACCTGCCGTGGGGCTGAACCTGTTGAAGCAGATCCGGAAATCGGGTGATCGCCGGCCCGTGCTCCTGATCCTCAGCAGGGGTGGTGCGCCGGAACGAATTCAAGGATTTCAAGCCGGGGCGGACGATTGTGTCACAGCCCCCTGGTCCCCGGGGGAGCTGGTTGCCAGGTTGCGCCACATGGTAACGGTTTTTCAGGCTTCTTCGCTTTTGGAACTGTCGTTCAGTGATCTGACCCTGAACAAAATGACGCGACATGCACACCGCAACGGGCGGGACATTCCATTGACGAACATGGAATTCCAATTGCTTGCGTTCTTAATGGAGTCGGCGGACAGTGTATGCACCCGGGAAGCCATTTACCAAGGGGTATGGAAGGGGGAACTCGACCGGTTTTCTAACATCATTCAGGTTTACATGCAAAAGCTGCGGGAAAAGATCGATGTTGGGTCGGAGCCAACGCTGTTGCACGGGATTCGTGGGGAGGGCTACATGCTGGGGTTCCTAAAGCACGGTGGGGAGGCAGGGGACTAGGAGTCCGGGAGCTGTGCCGGGGCATGCGGGTGATGCCGATGATAGAGCCATCTATTCGGAAGACCGATTCCTGTTTTCAGGATGTGGTCCGCTCCTTCTGACGCCCAGACGCCGGTCGGGAATTGCATATTGCCGGCCTTTTACGGACTGATCGGATGGGGCAAAGCGTGTCGTGGTCGACCGAAACCACAGCCATAAAGGTTTCGGATGTCAGGCAACGGGAGGTTTCGGTTTCACAAGGGGCAAATTTCAGGGGGAGTGTCTCAGGCAGGTCTTTCCATCCGGGGCGTGCGGGTATGATTGCGTCTGCTCCACTGCTTGCATAGGCTGTTGGGGGTGGAAGCCCCGGGGGCTTTCGCCAACCCGCGGTCCAGTGGCACTATGAGAACCTTTTTTCCGGTCCGGATTCTATTATTTGCAGGGTTGACGCTCGGCCTGCTCCAGACGGTTGGAACAGCTTCCGCTGAGGCCCAATCCCAAGCTGTCACCGGTGGCGCAAGCCCGCTGGATGTGGGATGGTCCAATCCCCCCCGTGATGCCCGGGTGCGGGCTTATTGGTGGTGGTTAAATGGGAATGTGACGCGGGAATCGATCACCCGGGACCTTGAGGAAATGAAGGCCAAAGGGTGGGGCGGTGCATTGTTGTGCGACGCGGGCGGGGCCGAGCAGGATGGGAATGACAAGGTGCCGCACGGCCCGACTTTCTTCTCCACGGAATGGAGGGCTCTTTACAAGCATGCCCTCTCTGAAGCCCACCGCCTGGGGTTGGAGATGAGCCTGAACATTTTGAGCGGGTGGAATCTGGGCGGGCCGATGGTCCGTGCGGAGGATGCGGCCAAAAAGCTGGTGTGGTCCGAGGTGCGGGCTTCCGCCGGAAGCAGGGTGCAGACCCTGCCGATGCCCGCGGTGCGGGAGGATTACTACAAGGATGTCTTTGTTGTGGCCTACCGGATCAAAGCCGGTCAGTCAGCATCCCTGCGCACGCTGAAGAACTGGGAGGAGAAGACCATGCACAAGGCACTGCACTTCTCGGCACCGGACACCCGTCCGCTGCTGGTGGATGATCCGGCGCAGGAGGGGGAGGAGGCGGCCGGGATGGGGGATGTGGTGGACCTGACCTCGAAATTGCGTTCGGAAGGGCTGTTGGAGTGGGTGGTGCCGGAGGGGGAGTGGCAGATTCTGCGGTTTGGCTGCACGATCGGGAACCGGTCCCATGTTTCCACATCCAGCGATGAATGGAAGGGGTTCGCTCTGGACGTTCTGGATGCCGGGGCATTGAACCGTTATCTCGATGCGGTGGTGGAGCCCTTGATCGCTGATGCGGGGCCCTACGTCGGCTCGACACTGAAGTATTTGCACACCGATAGTTGGGAAGTGGAACCGGTGAACTGGACCCCGTCCTTTCCCGCCGAGTTCAGGAAGCGGCGCGGCTACGACATGCTGCCCTGGATGCCTGTCATGGCAGGCCGGATCATCCAGAGCCGGGAATTCAGCAACCGTTTTCTGCACGACTTCCGCAAAACCCTGGGGGAACTGGCGATCGACAACCATTTTGGCGTGTTCCGCGAGCGGGCCCACCGGCATGGGCTCCTGATCCATCCTGAATCGGGAGGGCCGCATGCCGTGCCCATCGATGCCCAGCGCTGCCTGGGATGGAATGATGCCCCGATGAGCGAATTCTGGGCATGGTCCTGGCGGCACCGGGTTGGGGATGAAAACAGGTTTTTTGTGAAGCAGCCTGCTTCCGCCGCCCATACCTACGGGAGAAAGCTGGTGCTTGCCGAGGGGTTCACCACCATCGGGCCGCACTGGCAGGAAACCATCTGGGACAACCTGAAGCCCTCCTTCGACAAGGCCATTTGCGAAGGGTTCAACCTTCTCTATTGGCACGCCTTTGTCTGTTCCCCCGAGTCGATGGGCATCCCCGGACAGCAATATTTTGCCGGGACCCACTTCAACCCCAACAGCACCTGGTGGTCGCGGTCGGATGGCTTCATCCGCTACCTGAACCGCACCCAGTTCCTGATGCAGCAGGGGCATCCGGTGATGGATGTCTGCCATTATTACGGGGACCATGTTCCAAATTTTGCCCAGCTCAAGCGGTCGGATCCGGCCGGGGTGCTGCCCGGTTACGATTATGATGTCATCACGGAGGAGGCCATCCTCACGAGGCTGGAAGTGAAGGGTGGGCGTTTGGTGCTGCCCGATGGCATGAGCTACCGGATGCTGGCGCTGCCGGACCAACCGGCGATCTCCGCACCGGTCCTGGCCCGGGTGCAGCGGCTGGTCAAGGCGGGGGCAACGGTGGTGGGCTCCCGGCCCCGCGCGGCTTCCGGGTTGGCGGACCATGCGGCGCGGGATGCCGCAGTTGCGGACATCGCCACCCGCCTGTGGGGTGGGAATACGAACAGTGCCAGCGGGGATCGGGCCTATGGGAAGGGTCGTGTGATCTGGGGCAAACCGGTGCGGCAGGTGCTGGCGGATTCCGGGATCGGGCAGGATTTTGAGACAGATGCTTCTGACGGACCCGGGGCAGCCCCGGTGATTGATTATTTCCACCGGAGTGCGGGCGGGGCGGAGATCTATTTTTTGGCGAACCGGTCCAATTGCGTCCGGAAGGTGCAAGCCACGTTCCGGGTTGCGGGGAGGGTGCCGGAGTTGTGGGATCTGGTCAGTGGGGAGCGTTGTTATGCCGCTGCCTATAGCGAGCAGGCGGGGCGGACGACTCTGCCGCTGGATTTCTCCCCGTGCGGTTCCCTGGCAGTGGTGTTTCGGGAACCGGCGGCGAAGCATCCCCCCACATCCACGGAGAATGCGCCCGCTCTGGAACCGGTGGGGGAGATTTCCGGGCCGTGGCAGGTCCGGTTCGATCCCAGATGGGGAGGTCCGGGGGAGGTGTCGTTTGCGGAGCTTGTGAGTTGGACCATGCGGCCTGAGCCCGGGATCAAGTTCTACTCAGGGACGGCGACCTATCGCCGGACGTTTGACCTGCCGCCCAATGCTGGAACCAATGCCCTTTGGCTTGATTTGGGCCAACTGCGCGAGCTGGCGCAGGTGCGGCTGAATGGAAAGGATCTGGGAGTGGTTTGGGCCCCGCCGTTCCGTGTGAACATTTCGGGGATCGCCGGTTCAAAAGACAACACACTGGAAGTGGACGTGGTAAATTTCTGGCCCAACCGCATCATCGGGGACGATCTGCTCCCGGCGGGGCAGCGGTTGACGCGGACGAACATCCGGAAATTGATTGGCACCACTCCGTTGAGTGAATCGGGTCTGTTTGGCCCGGTCCGGATCATGCGGCAGCATTGAGGATGAAATGAAGAAAACAAAGATCGGACTGTTTGGAATTGGTTTGGACACCTACTGGCCCCAGTTCGAGGGATTGCTGGGCCGTCTGCAGGGCTATCAGGCGCGCATCGCGGAGCGGTTGATCGGGGAAGGGCTGGAAGTGGTGGATGCCGGGATGGTGGACAGCCCGGAGAAGGCGGGAGCGGCGGCCTCGCTTTTTAGACGGGAGGAGGTGGAGTTGATCTTCCTGTATGTGTCCACCTACGCGCTATCCTCAACCGTCCTGCCGGTTGTGCAGCGGGCGCGGGTGCCTGTGGTCGTGTTGAATCTGCAACCCGTGCCCCAGCTGGACTACGAAGCCTTCAACGCGATCGGGGATCGCGGAGTCATGACCGGGATCTGGCTGGAACATTGCCAGTCCTGCAGTGCGCCGGAGATCGCCTGCGTTTTTAACCGGGCGGGCATTCCCTACCATCTCGTGACCGGCTACCTGGGGCAGGAGTCGGTGTGGCAGGAGATCCGGGACTGGGCGGATGCCGCCAAAGTGATGGCCGGCATGCGGGAAAACCGCGTGGGGGTGCTTGGCCATTATTACTGCGGGATGCTGGATGTTTACAGCGACATGACCCAGCAATCCGCCGTGTTCGGGAACCACTTTGAGCTGGTCGAATTGTGCGCCCTGCACAAGCTCCGGGAGGAGGTCACCCCGGACCGGGTGCAGGCCAAGATCAGGCAGTTCGGCGAGGAATTCAAAGTCTCGCCCGAGTGCAACGCGGCCGAATTGGCACGCGCGGCGAAGACCTCCTGCGCCCTGGATGCGCTCGTTGAGCGTCACAGACTAGGGTCGCTTGCCTACTATTACGAGAGCGAGGAGGGGCTTCCCTACCGGGACATCGCCACCTCGGTGATTGCCGGAAACACCCTGTTGACGGGTCACCACGTTCCTGTGGCCGGGGAGTGCGAGGTGAAGAATGTGCAGGCCATGAAAATCATGGATCTGTTCGGTGCGGGGGGATCCTTCTCCGAATTCTACCTTGCCGACTTCAAGGATGATGTGGTGCTGCTGGGGCATGATGGCCCGGCTCATTTCTCGATAGCGGAAGGCAGTGTGGGGCTTGTCCCGGTGCCCGTCTATCACGGGAAGCCGGGGCAGGGGTTGTCCATACAGATGACCGTGAAGCATGGGCCGGTGACTCTGCTTTCGGTGGTTCAGGCGGCGGGCGGGAAATTGTTCCTGCTGACGGCGCAGGGAGAGGCGGTTCCCGGTCCTGTGCTGCAAATCGGGAACACGAACAGCCGTTACAAGTTCAGCCTGGGGGCCGCCGACTTCATGAATGCCTGGTCCAAGGCCGGTCCCGCCCACCATTGCGCCATCGGGGTGGGCCACATTGCCGAAAAGATAGCGAAGCTCGCGGCACTCCTGAACATCGAGTGCCGCCGGGTGTGCTGATCTGATCCGGAGGGTCGGTTTCGGCAGGGCCCTCCGGAGTGGTCACCGGCTTATCTGGTCTTTCATGACCTGGGAATAGGGCTTTCCATCCACAAGCACCTCCTTGATCGTGGCGTTGCCTGATTTCGGAACAGCGGCGCGCACGGTCACTTTCCCGGTCGGATTTCCGGTGCCTTCCGGAACGAAATATTTTTCCAAACCATACACCACGCGCACAGTTTCGGCGGTCCAGGAACGACTTGCGATGCCCTTGATGACCACGCGCCCGCCTTGCGGTTCCTGATTTCCATGCTGAAAAATTGGTTCCGTGGAAGCGGTTGCAGCCTCGTAGAAATCGCCCCTGAATTCCAGTGCCACATAGACCGTCTGACCGGCCTTCGGAACCTCCGAGAGGGGCGGGTAGAACAGTGAGAGCGGCAGGGTGCTGATGGAGTAGCCCAACGTCACATAGTCTCCCCGGAGCAGGTCCCTGGGGTCCACCGGGCGCGTCTCAAGCAGAACCACCTGGCCCTGCGCAAGGGTGCGCTCTTGAACGAAGGATGTTCCCAGAATCCACGCGGTTTGCAGACCGAGAATTGTTCCGAATAAAGCGAGTTTTGCGTTCATGATTTTGAAGAGTTGATTTTTGCCATGAGGGCGCGGCGTTGTTTCTCAAGGTAAACGGCAAGGCCGATCAGGAACACCCCGCCCATGATGAACACCAGACCGGTGCGTGCCATGGATCCGAAGAGGTTGATATAGGCAGTGAGGATGATCAATCCGATGAATCCGACCCCCAGATTCACCATCTCCGCGGACCTCTGCTGAACCCCCACCTGAATCTGGACCAACCCAAGGACAAAAAAGGCCGCGGTGCAAAGCCACGCCATGTAGTCCGTGTCGGTGCTCTGATAACCCACGTGCGAATCGCCCAGCCCATAGGCACGGCAGGCCAGAAGCAGCAGTGCGACACCCAGGCAGATGCCCCATGTGCCGCGCCACTGAACGGTCAGTTCCCGCACCCGGGAGAGTCCGGCTGCCAGGGCGCCCAATGCCAGCACGCCCATCAACGGCACGATCCAGACGGATGCGACCGCATTGCCGTGAATATCGTGGAAAAACCACCGCCACGTTGCCGGGTAGATCGAGATGAAAAAGCCCACCAAACCGAGTTTCGTCGTGGACGGCGCGAACTGGCTCCACTTCCCGTCCCGCATCCAATATCCCAGACCCAAAAGGATGGAGGACAGGAGCGCCCAAATAAGAATCTGGGACTGGTCCATGCCAAAATACATCGGGCTTCCTTCCTGATTGATTTCCATCATGAACCAGGTGATGAAGGCGATCATGCTCAGGATGTGCATCGCCGTGGATCGAAGCAGCCACGGGAGTGCGGCGATTCCCAGCCACCAGAGCAGAATCGCATTGGGCGGGCGGGAGGAGAGGTTGTAGATCTGCCCGACCAGGGCGATGTTGCCCAAAAACAGGAGCCCGCCGGCCAGATGCAGCGCCTCGGCGATCTTGAGGTAGTCATTCCTGACCTCGCGGAGATACCAGGCGGCGCCGTGGCATCCGAGCAGCAGACCGATGCCGCAGGCGATCTTCACGCCCCTCGGGATATCCTCCCAATTGGAGGCCACCACCAGAATCAGCCCTGCTGCAACCAGTATTGCTCCTATGAATGAAACGATTGTGAGAAACCGGCTCTTTTCCTCCTTCAGGTCGAAGTGTGTCGCAATCTGGTCCCTTTGCTCCTGACTGATCAGGCCCGCTTGAAAGATCTTTTCCAAGTCTGCGTATTTCATGCTGTCCATAGTGTTACACCCGATGTGGTAGAAGTGGAAATCGAAAAAATCAGAGGCAGGATCACTTCTATCGATGTTCCGAAGTCGCAGGTGATGCGGCTGAAGGGAGAATGGGCAAGGCAGGGGGCTCATCCGCCAGCTCCCTTCAGGTTGGATGTGGCAGGTCAGGAGTTCGCGGCCTGAAAGGGATTTTAATAGGGGCGGAACGGCCCGGTCTCGGCGTATTTCTCACGCCAGTGGCGAAGTTTGTCTTTGGCGATCGACTTTTGAGCGGGTGTGAAGGTGGGGTTGGCGTCGATTTTGGCGACGATACGCTCACCGACTCTCAGATTCCCGCAGTGAACAATCTGAACATGGGCCAGTTGCAGGAGGAGTTCAAAGTCCTCCGGCGCCTGTTTCAGGAGTGATTCAAGATGCTCAACAGCGGTGCCGAGGCGTCGCTCAACGATCAGGGACGAAGTCCAGGGTGATAGACCTTCGAAAAGGGAAGGATCGGGCTCTCCCGGGGGTGGGCACTTCTTTGAAGCCGCAGTGGCTGGCTTCGAGAAGAGCTTCATGATGGGCGGGGTCTCGAGGGATATTTTTACTGAGGCTGTTTTGGGGGTCGATGTGGATGGAGGAATGGTTGAAGCATTCTGTGTGGGGGCAGTTTGGTCAAGCCAGGCTTCGAGGGAGTTTCTTAGAAAAAGGATGGCGCTCCCGCTCACGAAAGGGCGTTTTTCAAGTTCCGCAATCAGTTGTTCGGCACTTCGCCGCAAGCCCAGATCCTGGGCATAGACGCGCACCAGCAACATGGAGGCTGCCAGATTGTCCGGATCACGTTGTAAAATGGCGCGCAGCCGGATTCGTGCCCCGTCATAATCGCCGCGCTGCCGGAGTTGGGCAATCTCGGTCAGGGGTCTGGGTTTCGGGGGACGCGTGTAGGATTTCTGCAGGGACCCGATATCAATGTCATACCCCTGTCTGGCGGACCAGGCTTTGACCTCGCCCACTGCAAATTCCTTCTGGTCGGACGAGAATTCCCTCGCGGCACAAAGCCTTCGGATGATGCGGATGGCCGCAGGCAGGTTCTGAAGGTGAAGGGCTGCCGTCTCTGCTGCGAAGATCCAGACTGGAAAGGCGGCCTGCGACCTGACCAACCCGGCGCGGGCCGCACGGAATGCCCTGCCCGGATCCCCGGTCTCACGCCAGTGGTGGAGGAGCGTCAGGTTTGGCAATTTCCGGGGAGCAATGATTCTTTCGGCAAAGGAGCCCTCCGAAAAGAGCATGTCGAAGACAAATCCACCAATGAGGTCGTTGGCCGCGCGATTTGCCACCCGCGACACCAGGTAGATGGCAAAGCAACCATGGCAGCCAGCAAACAAGAATCCCGCCATCCTGCTGTGGGTCAGTGTTGCTGCAATCCACCAGACCAGCGGGGTTGAGAGCAGCAAAAGGATCGAGAAACCGACGCTGGACAGGTGCTCACGAAGATCCTCGTTGCGAAAGAATAGAACCACGACCACGAGAAGAATGGCAAGTGATGAAATAAGAAAAGTGTGGCTTTGTAAAAAATCCACAATCGCAGAGATGCTTGTCTGGCTCATTTCGATGCGTCCCCTGTTAAAAGGCTACCTCACTTCAGGAAACGCTATCAGTGACGGGGGTGTGGGTCAATCGCACAACGAAGTCCCCCACAGGGCCCACAGCGCGAATTTTTGGGATGTATGAGATTTGGGGGGGCTTCGTGTGAGTGGGGTTGCCGGGGAATAGGAGGCTGTTGGAGGGTAAAACTGGAGTCAACTCATGGCCCCATGAGTAGTTGTTCCGGTTGGGTGGGCAATACCGGCTCAGGCTGATGAAGCCAACCCGGCCGGCGTCGGTTCGTTATTTGCCCCGCCAGCTGCCGAGGCTGAGAAAGGCGCAGATGACGATGAAGAGGTGCTGGATTGAATAAATCTGGAAGGGGAAATCGGCGATGGCATGAACGATGGGGCCGACGAGGCCAACCAGGGCAAGTGCGATGAGCGTGCCCCGGAGTTGCTGATCTCCTCCCATGCGCCAGCGTGAGGCAATGACCCCCAACCCCAGAAGGAACGGGAGCATGCCGATGACACCGCGGCTGGAAAAACACTCAAGCCAATCGCAGTGCATTTGCCCGAACCATCCCTCCTCAAGATCCTTGCGGTAGAACTGGCTCAGGGCGGCAAAGGTTCCGGGGCCGGTTCCGAACACCGGGTTGTCCTTCACCATCTGCCATCCCTCCTCGCGCAGTGCGGCCCGGCTCTCGTCACCAAATCCCTGGGCTTCAAACCGTTTGGCGAGGCCTTCCCACCCGAATCCAATCCCGACCGCCGCCGCCAGACAGAAGGCGGCCGCCAGCCTGCCGCGCTCCGCCTTGCCCACATTCCAATGAGCCTTCAATATCAGGACAAATGCCACAATCAGCCCGGCACTCCCGACGGCTGCCCCGGCCCGGCTCATTGAAATCAGAGGGGTTGCGGCAATGGTGAGGGACATGACCAGAAGAAGGCGCTGAGGCCAGCTTTGCTCCTGATCGGAATCACCCATCAGGCGCCGGGTGGACCAAAGTCCCAGCCCCAAGGGCCACAGCATGCAGAGGTATTGCATGGCGTTGCTCCGGTAAGCGTAGGGGCCAAACTGGCTTTCAGGGGCCTTGTTGATTCTGGGCTCGACCATCCACAGCAGTTTCCCATCTGCGGTCTGGCGCTGGAGTATTCCGACGACTGCCAGCGCGAAGCCGCTGATGACCAGCACCCAGATCAACTTGCGCATCCGCGCGGCAGGCAGGCCTGAGTAGCGCATCCCGTGCTTCTGGTGGTGGTTGGCGTGGCGTGTTCTGCTCATCCAATGGCGTGCCGCCCAGAATGTTCCGGCCAGAGCCAGATCCTGGATGAAGACGCTCCAACTGGCGGCGACGTTGTAACTGTGGGGCAGCCAGGGGATATATTTGCACTCCACAAGAGTCTGGGTCATCAGATCGTATGCGGCGGCAGGATTTTTAACGGAGAGGTAGTCGTAGAGCAGGATCGCAACCGTGCACGACCCCAGCAGTATGTCCGGCCAGCCAGACTTTTCCCTGCGGCCCGAGAGCCAAGTGGCCGATTTTGCGACGAGGAACAGTCCTCCGAGAAGCCAGCCCGTCGCGTTCAGGATTTCGATCGACCAGGGTTGGGTTGTGCCGAATGCCCAGGGGGCAAAGAGCAGGGCCGCGATGAGCACCGCGCCGATGGCATCACTGACAAGGATTCCGACGGGAATCAGCCAGCGGCGTATTTGCACAGGAGCGAGAAGCCTGGATTGCCTGTTCCCGCCCGAACGGTGGTTTCGCTTTCGCGAACGCCCCGATCTTTCGGATTTGGAGGTCCCGCCCGTCTCTGAAATTGTTTCCTGCGCCACTCCCGTCAACACTATGATGCAGGGAAGACAAACTCCAGCAGGATCGTTAAACGGGCCTGCCGGATTTTTGCAATCGGGATGCCTTCGAACATCCGGTCGGTTGCCGGGTGCCTGAATAAAATGGCCCATGGTCGTCGGACCATGGGCCGGTGAGAATAATGACTTCGGGGGGTGGGTTACTTGGCTTTACCCTTCGGGCTCTCGATGGCGATGAATCGGGTTCCGCCCTGACCGTTCCGGCCGCCCCGCCAAATCTGGAGCAGAACCCGGGCATCACCGACCTTCTCGCTCATCGCCACAACCTCTTCCGCACTGTTCATCGGTTTGCGGTTGATCTGGAGGATGACATCCCCGGGGAGGAGACCTGCCTCTGCTGCAGGGGAACCCTCCTCAATGTTGCTCACCACGGCTCCGCGAATGTTGCCGGGAACCTCGAACTGGCGGCGGGTCTTGTTGTCCAGATCGCCAACCTCGACACCATCCAGGGTATCAACCCCCTTGTTGGTGTCTGAATCGTCACCGCCACCGGCCAGTTCTGCCGGGAGTTCTGCAAGGGTGGCCGTGATGGTTTTCTCAGCGGGCTTCTTGTTGGAATCGCCGCGAAGGATCTTCAGGTTGATCTTGGATCCGGGCGGGTTTTGGGAAACGACGAGCTGCAGAACCCGGGGCTCGGGAACCTTCTTGCTGTTCACTTCAAGGATCAGGTCCCCACTACGAAGCCCCGCCTTTTCTGCGGCGCTGCCGGTGCTGACACCACCGACGAGAACGCCCGCAGTGCCTTCAGGCAGGTTGAACTCCTGTGCGAGATGCGGGTCGAGCGGCTGAATGTTGATTCCGAGGTATCCCCGGCGGACCTTCCCCTCGGTGGTGATGCGATCCATGACGTAGCGGGCCATGTTAATGGGAACGGCGAAGCCGACACCCTGGTTGCCGCCCGTGCGGCTCATGATGGCGGTGTTGATCCCCACGAGCCGCCCCTCGGCATCGACCAGTGCACCACCGGAATTTCCCGGGTTGATCGCGGCATCGGTCTGGATGAAATCCTCGTAACCACTGATCCCAAATCCGCCACGGCTCAGGCCACTGACGATGCCGGCGGTGACCGTCTGTCCGACACCGAACGGGTTGCCGAGGGCGATCACCATGTCCCCGACTTCGAGGGTATCACTGTCCCCCAGAATGAGGGATGGCAGGTTTGTGCCGGATTCGATCTTGAGCACGGCAATATCAGATGCGGCATCCGCACCGATGATTTTGGCATCGAATTCCTTCTCCCCGCCCGGCAGGGTGAGGGCAACTTTGACACTTTCCGCCCCTTCCACCACATGGCTGGCGGTGAGGAGGTAGCCGTTCGGCGAGACCACGACGGCTGATCCGAGGCTCTGGCTCTTTTGTTCCCGCGGCCGGGATTGCCGGCCCAACTCTTCGCCGAAGAACTTGCGGAAGGTCGGGTCATTGAGAAATGGATGCACCCAGCCCTGACCCTTATCCTTGGTGACGACCGTGGAATAGATGTTGGCAACGCTTGGGGCAACCCGCTTCACAACGGGTGCCAGACTGGTGCTGGCCTTGATGTCGGCTTTCAACGGGGCCGACTGGACGGTCAGCCGGGGAGGGGGATTCGTCTTGGGATCAGGATTTTCAGCGTTACCCCGGGATTTGGATTGCGCGCCGCACGCTCCCTGGGGGAGCGATCCAGCCATGAGGGCCGAGGCCAGTAAAAGGGTGATCCGTGATTGCCAATAGTTCATCATCGATTTCTCTTTCAACCGTTTCCGAGTGTATCCAGGGATGTTTGGATTTGTCTCAAGCCTCAAACTGCATTTCCTGGGGTTGTTCTTCCATGGGGCGGTCCGCCCTCATCCACGGATGAATGGACCGTGTCCCATTGGGTTAAATTCACATCAAACACTGATTTGTCAAAAGGATAGGGGGGGTGGCTCAGCGCTGGACTCGTGCGCCGACTCCCTTGACCAGCTCCTCCACCTCTTTGAGGGATGCCATTGAGGTGTCCCCGGGAGTCGTCATGGCCAGTGCGCCGTGTGCCGCGCCATATTCGACCGCCTTTTTTGGGTCGTTGTATTTCAGAAATCCGTGGACGAGTCCGCTTGCAAAACTGTCCCCCCCGCCGACGCGGTCGAAAATTTCGAGGTCGGGCCGTGGAGTGGCTTCGTGGAAGGTTGCATCAGCCCAGCAGATGGCCCCCCAATCATTCCTGGTCGCACTTTTTACCGTTCTCAGGGTGGTCGCGGTGACCTTGAAATTGGGATAGGCCTGCGTGGCCCGGCCGATCATCGCCTTGAAGGCCGACACATCAATCGAAGAGATGGATTCGTCCACCCCTTCAACCTCGAATCCGAGGCAGGCGGTGAAGTCCTCCTCGTTGCCGATCATGACATCCACATGACGGGCGATTTCCCGGTTGATCTCCTGCGCCTTCTGGTGCCCGCCGATGCTCTTCCACAGGGATGGGCGGTAATTGAGGTCGTAGGAGACAATAACCCCATGCCTGTGGGCCGCCTGCATGGCCTCGATCACCAGGGCCGGGGTGTTGATCCCGAGCGCGGCGAAAATCCCACCGGTATGAAACCAGCGCACCCCCAGAGTGCCAAAGATGTGGTCCCAGTCGAAATCTCCCGGCTTCAGCTGGCTGGCTGCTGTATGACCGCGGTCGGGAATGCCCACTGCTCCGCGCACACCAAAACCCCGCTCGGTGAAGTTCAGACCGTTTCGCACATTTCTGCCCACTCCATCATAGGGAACCCAGCGGATGAACTCCGTATCGACCCCTCCCTGGAGGATAAAGTCCTCAACCAGACGACCTATATCGTTATCGGCAAAGGCGGTGCAGATGGCCGTCTTCTGGCCAAAACAACGGCGCAATCCCCGGGCCACGTTATATTCCCCGCCCCCCTCCCATGCGTTGAATGAGCGGGCCGTTCGCACCCGCCCCTCGCCCGGGTCGAGCCGGAGCATGACCTCGCCAAGGGCGAGCAGATCATATCTGCAGGAGCCGGGAGGGCGGATTTTCAGAGTTGCCATAACAGGGAAAAAGCGTGCGATGGGGCAGTCTGGAAAACAATCCGAAAAGTTGCGGGCGGTATGGATGTTCCGGATGGTCTTGCATTTCAAAGGGTAAAGTAGGGAATAAGCAGCAGGATTTGTGAATGATTCGTTGAGGGTGGTCTGACTGACTTGATTTCTGGGGGAAGGTGTGGTGTATTATGCCGACTGGCGCGTCATCAGGCGATTTTGCCCGCGTCGGATTAAGAAAATAAAAAACATGCATTCCACAATTGAAGAGACGCCGATCATGCAGAAGACGCGGGAACTCTGCGAGGCGCTGCTGGCTCAACCTGCGATGAAATCGATCCGGCAGCGGATCGACGCTTTCCTGGACGACGAACAGACGCGGTCTGAATACGACGATCTGGTGATGAAGGGCCAGACGTTGCAGGAGAAGCAGCAGAACGGTGAGGAGTTGGATCAGGCCGAGGTTGCCGAGTTTGAGAAGCAGCGGGATACGTTGCTGGCGAACCCTGTGGCCCGGGGCTATCTGGATGCCCAGGAAGAGCAGCACGAGTTGCAGCACTCCATCACGAAGTTTGTGAAGAAGACCATCGAGTTGGGTCGGTTGCCCGAGGAGGAGGATCTACAGGGTGGTGGTGGCGGCGGCGGTTGCGGTAGTGGCGGTTGCGGTTGCCACTAATCGAACCGTTACAACGGATTTGAATAAAGCAAATCGGGCATCGAGTGATCGATGCCCGTTTTTTGGTTTAGAATTTGTCAGATCCTGAAATCAGGGATACTGGCTGAGACCAGCGGCGTGCTGGTTGATCCAATAGACATCCGCCAAGTTACCTCTGAAGGTCACATTCAAGGGGATGTTGGCGCCGGGCACCACGCGAGGTTGAATCTGGCTATCCTTCCACTTGTGAATCTCAGAGTGGCCATCGGCGAACGTGAAGCCGCCCGCACCACCGTGGTAGCTGGCAGGGAAATCGATCAGGTTGGCCGGAACATCCGGGTTGGAGGCGAACCATCCGTCGTTGATGCCGTTTTCGTGCTCGTCCAGCAGGACGAACATCATGACAGGAGTCTGAATGTGGGACATCTTCGTGCACTTGGTGTATTTGCTGGGGTCGGTCCAAGTCCGGGTCTTCTCACCCACGTAGGAGTTCATCGAGAGGGAGCGGACGCGGGGCAGCTTGGCCGCGCCCACCTGGGTCAGCGATTTGTCGGCCGGACACTTGAACGCGCCGGGGGTCTTCACGTAGGGCCCGAGAAACGCCCCGTAGGGGTAACGATCGTGGTCGATGAGGAGGGCGACATTCGTGTTATCGGTGCCGCCCGCGAAATCTAGCCATCCACCCACCCAGGCAGAATCTGCCAGCGATTTTCCAACATTCCCACCGTCGCGGTTCGGAACCAGTTTACCGCCATTGTCGTCGGCGTACATGGTCCAACCGAGTACCATCTGCTTGGTATTGTTCATGCAGGAAACACCCTGCGCCTTCATCTTGGCCCGGCCCAAGGCAGGCAGGAGCATGGCTGCGAGAATCGCTATGATGGCGATTACGACAAGCAGTTCGATTAACGTAAATCCGCGTTCTTTTCTTTGCATATCAAATTTTTTAGGGGTCAGTCGCGATCAAAATTGCCCAAGTTGCCCACAACTTCAAGCATGAATTTTCTAGCATTGGATGGATCAGGGGTCAACTGGGCGTTGTGGTGCACACTACAAATGATGCGGCTTTATGATCACCCCTGACGCGACTTCATGCCCGGTCCTGCTGGAGGGTTGAAGGTTCCGGCTTGGATCGCTTCAGGGATTCCTGCAGAGTATTCCCATGACCATGACACGACATTGCTGGAAGTGCGGGACTGTTTACGATTTGTCCGGAACCCCCGGTCGCTCAGAGAGTTGCATCAAATGCAGGGCGGACTTGAAGGTGTGCCTGAACTGTGTCAGTTACAATGCCCGGGTGGCCCACCAGTGCCGGGATCAGAGGGCGGAGCCGGTGGCTGAAAAGGATTCGGCGAACTATTGCGAATACTTTGAGGTGGTTCGGCGGGAATATCACGCACCGGGGACCACCTTTGAGCTTTCCCGGGAGGAAAAAGCGCGGGCAGATCTGAAAAAGTTGCTCGGTGACTGACGCGCCGACAGGAGGGTTACTCCGCAGCCCGGGCGAATTTTACAGAGTCGCCGTAGCGTTTATTGTCCGCCCGGATCCGGGCGGTGAGGGTGCGGCCCAATCCCTTGAGAAAGAGGGCGGCGAGCTCGGGAGCCTGCGAGGTGAGTTCCTCCAGGTCTGCGGCCGAAATTTTTGCGACGGTGCTGTCCGAATTGGCGACCACATCGGCAGAGCGGGGGCCCTTGTCCAGGATGCTGATGTCCCCGAAGAATTCGCCAGGTCCGAGGGTTGTCAGGATCGTTTCCCGACCCATCACATCCACACTGACCCGCAATTCACCCGCGAGGACGAAATACATGGAGTCGCCGGGTTCCCCCTGGCGGACGATCACCTGCCATTGGGGAACCTCCTGAACCTTCACAAAATCGGCGAAGCGCTGGAGTTGGGGCTCTGACATGGAGGCCAGAATTTTGATGCGGCGCAGGGCACCGGCAGAGAGACCCTGCATGCCCGAACCGGGGGCGGATTTTCGGCCGGAGCCCTTAAAGAACATTCTCAGTTCGTCCACATCCGGAGCCTTTCTCCATTCATTCGTGCGGGGGCGGAAGATCCATGTGTCGCTGGTGACCCGTTCATCCTTCACCCAGGAGACAAGCACGGGGAGTTCAACGGGGCCATAGGGGGTGTTATCAGCACCCCAGACGATGTAGCCGGAATTGGATTCTTCAGTGGACATGGAGTTTGACAATTCGCACACGCTGAAGGAAAAGGAAAGAAAAAAAGACCCCTTCGCCGATGGAAGCAGCGAAGGGGGTGTGTTAGGAACTTATGTAACGCAGTGACTAAAACTTGTAGGCGACGTTCGCCATCACGATGTAGCTGTTGTTCTTGTCAGAGGCATCGCCATAAGGGGTGGATGCATCAGCAGCGTGATCCCAGCGGAATTCGAGCCGGGTGAGGACGTTGGCCCAGAGGTCATACTGGAGGGTGCCGGTGGCAGCAACCACCTTGCGGAGTCCCGCAGTGCCGAAAGAGTCGATGTCGGTCGTGGCGTATTCGCCGCGCGCGAAGAAGGTGGCCTTTTCGGACAGCTTCAAAGCGGCATAGACGGCGGTGGCATTTGCGTAGCCGGAACCACGGAGAGGCTGATCGCTGACACCCTGATAGTCATAGGAGGCACCGAACTTGAGCGCCTTGATGGGGGTGTTGAGCGAGGTGCCGACATACCAGCTGGTCTGGTCGCCGGAAACTCCGGAGTTATAGCCATTGATGACGCCGCCGGTGACGGTGGCACCGCCGAGAGCGCCCCAGCTTTCAGGGGCGGTGAGGGTGACGCTGCCCAGATAGGCCTTATACGATTCAGCCTTGGGCAGCGGGGCCCGGGCATTGATCACAGGTCCGAAAGTGTCGGCGACACCGACGCTCGCGGAGATGGCAGAGCAGAAAGCGTAGGTGCCCAGCAGACCGGTGTGGGTCGTGGGTTCAATGGTGTAGCCGTAGGAACGGGTGAAGTTGTTGTTCGAGGGGGCATCCGTGACCTCATAGCCGATGATGGTATCCCAGACACCCATCTTGAGGTCCAGCCCGCTGCCGATCGGGGCGTGCAGCGCCACATAGGCCTGCTTGAGGGCGAAATCGGAGCCACTGCCGGTGGCGAGGGAGACGGCATCCGGGCCGACAAACGATTCCACCTTGTAGCCAGCGGCCCAGGTGTCACCGGTTTCCGTCGGTTTCTCGAGGCTCAGCTTGACGACGTTGAGGTTGAATCCATCCGCCTTTTTGGTGCCGCCGAAGGAATAGTTCGGCACGTTGGCGTTGCCTGTTCCGATATTCCACTGGGCCGAGGTGTCCACATAACCACTGATCGTGGTGGAGGACAAGGCCGTCAGGACTGAACTGGCTTTTTCCTCAGCGTTCATGACTGAGGGGAGGCTGATCACTCCAACGCCCAAAAGGGCATAGGTCCATGCATTACACTTCATTTATTTGATTTGGTTGTTTTCAGTTTAGTTCCTGCCACAGGAAAACCGGGTTCCCTTCGAACCTGGCCCTATTGGCTATTTTCCAATTAAAGCGGGAACCGTGCCAGAGTGCAATAACGAACCTAAGTCGTTGATTACGAACTCCCGGAGCTGATGATTTCATGAATTCTGGACTCTTGATGGAGTTGCTAATTGTTCCCCATGGTCAAAAAGAGACAGGTGGGCGGGGTGGCAGGATTTGAACACGTGAGGCATTCATTAACGGGAATAAAGGTCCCAGATCGGATTCAGGTCATCCCGGAGGGATTCACGCGATGGGGTGGCGTTGACCGATTTCCCGCGGCGCTCCTTTCATGTGTGGGTCGCTCGGATTTTTCATCCCGGAGGGATGGCAGCGATTAGCCGGGGGTTGAGCGGAGCGACACCCCCGGAACGCGGGAGCGGAACGGGTCCGATCCCGAAGGGATCGCAGGGTGTTGGGAATGCCTTGTAGGATGGACCGTGAATGCGTGTGTGGCTGCCATCCCTCCGGGATGGGGGTTGTGATTACGATGTGGACCGGTGGTGTCGTCGCGTTGCTCCTCAACCACCGGCTAATCGCTGGGAACCCTCCGGGTTCGGGGGGGGCGCATCTTCATCCCGGAGGGATGGCAGCGATTAGCCGGGGGTTGAGCGGAGCGACACCCCCGGAACCCGCGCACAGGACACGACCCCGGCAGGGGTCGCAGCTGTTTCAATCAAGGTATTTTGGGTCAAATTCGATTCCAGCCTTTTTCAGCATTCCGACCAGTTCCTCACGAAACGATTTTGTACGATGATGCTCTTCCTGACGGGAGATATAGTTTTTGACCACATCAAGCACCGTGGCACTGACCGTGAATGCTGCGTAACCTTCCTGCCACCCAAAGCCGGAAACCCCAACATCCTCCTGGACCCATGCTGAGGAGGCCTTTTTCAGCTCCCTCATAACGTCTGAAAGTCGGTGTGTGGATTTCAAACCGACGAGCAGATGAACGTGATCATCCACACCGCCGACTCCCTCGGGATAGCCATCCAAACCGCGGATTGTCCCACCAAGGTATTCGTGAAACCGAGAGCGCCATGAGGGTGCGATCAGCCTCTTGCGGTCCTTGGTGGAGAACGCGATGTGATAATGGAGGCTGAGGTATGTTGATGACATGGGTCAGCGCTGCCATCCCTCCGGGATGGGGGTTGTGTTTGGGATGTGGACCGGTGGTGTCGTCGCGTTGCTCCTCAACCACCGGCTAATCGCTGGGAACCCTCCAGGTTCGGGGAACGGGTGTGAGGTTGGAGGGTTGTAACGGTGTTTTATTCTCATTGTGCGGCGATTTCCATCGGCCTGGGTGCGCCGGGCTGCCATCCCTCCGGGATGGGGGTTGTGTTTGGGATGTGGACCGGTGGTGTCGTCGCGTTGCTCCTCAACCACCGGCTAATCGCTGGGAACCCTCCGGGTTCGGGGAACGGGGACTCGTGTCTGGAGTTGGATTTCATTCTCGAGGATTGCCGGTCAATCGACGCGGAGGGTGGTCAGGCCCCAGGCGGGGAGGCTGAGGGGCTGCTTTAATTCGGATACCCGCTGTTCCGCCATGTTGCTGATCCAGACCTTGCTGGCTGTGCCGGAGGGTTTCACCGGGATCATTCCAGGTTGGCCTGAGGATCCGTAGAGGCGCAGGACAACCCCGTGGCCATCATCAGCCGGCTTGAGTGTGCTTACGATGGTGCTGCCGGTGGGGATTTGGAAACTTCTGGAGGGCAGGGGGCGGGAATCTGCCCGGCAGGCGATGAGCGGTTGCGCCCGGTCGAGACCAAACATTGCGGAGGACTGAGGGCTGGTGCCCTTGTGGGGCCGGATGTCGAAGCGGAAGATCACCGGGCCATCCTGCTCGGCGCGGTAATTGGTGTGCCAGTGGTTGTTCATCACCCAGGAGTAAAGGGTCTGGGTCGGTTCGATCTTTTCACGCCAGACCCGGTAATCGGTCTGGGATCCGACCAGATTGGCCGTGATGCCGCCCAACTGGACCAGTGGGGCATCCACCGGGGACCAGGTGACTCCAAACCGGTCGTTCGAGATATCCACCCAACGCTGGGCGCTGAACCAGTTTTTGCAGGAGGCGGGGATCTGGTCGATTTCGGGGCGAACGGCCGCCAGACCCACATCCACAAGGGGTTTGCCGCCGGGGATGTTGAAACCGAACCCGAAATGGAGCCCCTCCTTGGCGCGAATAGGCAGTTTGTCGATGGTGTTGATCAATTCAACATGGTCGAGGCTCTGGCAGACCCGGATCTCGCGGGTGAGGGATTTGCAGCCCGGTGCGGAGGATTCCACCACGAGGGATGCGACCAGGGGTCCGTTTTCCTTGATGCGAATCACAGGGCGAGCGTTGCGCTGAAGCCCCTTGAGATCGGACCCGGGCAGGTAAAAGAAGTCGTTGAAGCCTGCGGCGTTGCCGGTCTCAACGAGGTCGAGCTTGAGCAACTTGCTGTAAAGGCTCTGGATGCCGCCGGTTTCGGGATTCACGGTGATTTTGAAATCGGGATGCTCAAGGGTGTTACCTGAGGCGTGGACCGATCCCTTGATTTTGGGCTCACCCGGGAGGATCCGGTAGGTGGCCCTGCTGAAAGCGGGAACTTTGGAGGCAAGGAAGACCCATTCTCCGGTTGAGAGATGCTGGGAGGGAACGGTTCTTCCTCGAAGATCGGCCACATGGCTGCCCGAGGTTGCCAGATCAGCCGGGACCGTCACGAGCCCGGTGCGTTCCCAGGAGGAGGTGTTGTAAACATCCAGCTCCGTGCCTGCTCCCGGGGTGCCGGAGATGGCGCGGGTCAGGAGATCGCGCGAGATCCGGTCGGCATCCAAGGCGAAGGCCTGCTTGACGCGCCACTGGTCGAGAACGAACGGGAGATCCGGCTGGCTGATGCTGTTGTGGGCACCCCAGGTATGCTCGCTGTAGAGGAGCACCTGATGCCATGCTTTTTGAAATTCTTCAGCAGGGAAGGGGGTGTGGCCCCGGAGTGCCCAAATGGTTTGGGCCTGGCTGAGGCGGTCGGCTGAAACCCTGTTCAGGGCTGTTTCGCGTGCGGAAGAGGCTGCGCCATCCTCCCAATACGGGGTGTAATCGCCGCTGAACTCGGGAAGGGAACTGCCATAGCGGCGTTCGAACTCCTTGAAGGCTGTGGCGGTGGTGGTGATGATGAGGCGCGGGGCGGCATAGCGGAGGTTCCAATCGCGGACGACATCGGCCAGCTTTTCATCGGGGGAGCCGTTGTCGCCATGGACATTCCACCGCAGGTGGGTGATGTCGTAGGGATAATGGCCTGATTCCAGTTCTTCCATGTAGGAGGGCATGAATTTTGCCAGGGCGTCGCCATCGCCGATGATGTGTCCCAGCGCATAGCCGCGCGAGGGGCACCAGCAGAGGACGCGCGTGGTGCCATCCGGTCCCTTCCACCAGAAGGGGCGGTTCTGCCATTCCTTCATCGTGCCCCCCATGCGGTCAAAGTAATTCGGGGCGAACGAGAAGTATTTGACACCCGACTGGGCCATGGCGGCGACGAGGCTCCAGGTGTAGCCGGGAACATCGCTGATCATGGCCGATTCAATGGGGACACCGCACAATTCCGAGAGTTGGGTGGCGTAGCGCATCAGCTGGAGCAGTTCCTCCGGGCGGCAGAGGCCGGTGAGAATGTTGCAATAGAACGCATCCAGTCCCACGCGGCCTGATTTGACGGCTTCGATGAACTCCGCCCGCTTTTGCGGGGTGGCGGCGCGGAGATAATTCTCCACTGGCCAGAGGACCTCCACGTTCCACTTGAAGGCGGAGCCGATCGGGTAATTGGCGGACTCCCTGCCAAGCCGCAGCCCGGTCTCGATGTTCTGGTTCTGCTTTTTCTCAACCTCCGCCTGCAGTTCCGTGTAGCCGATATCCACATGCGAATGGGGCAGGAGGTAAACATCGATCTTGCGGACGGGTTGCAGAGTGACCGGTTTCTTCAGGAGGCTCCGGGATCCGGTGGTGAGTTGAAGTTCCACTGTTTTTGCAGCATCCACAGCAGGCACGCTGATTTCGAACGTCTGGCGGCCGAAGGCGAGCTTCACCGGGCGATCCTCACTCCCGGGCAGTTGCAGGGTGGCCTCGGCCGGTTCGGCGTAGGGGTGATTGATCTCGATTCTCACCGGCTGGCGGAGGCCGCCCGGGGTGCGCTCCAGCAGATTCAGAGTGGTGGCTTTTATGGAGATGCCAACGGGGGAGGCATCGGTTGCGGCAAACCGCAGGAAGCTGATTTCGGCACCGCCGACGGTTCCGTGGGGCGAACCCAGTTTTGTAACCGCCCAGCGGGCCTTGCTGGCGCGCACCGGGGTGGGCAGGGAGGCGAAACTGGTCCCCGCCCGTGTGTTGACGTGGTTGATCTGCAGCCTGGCAACCTCGGCACCGGAGGTGTTGCTGAAGACGATCTCCGATTTTTCGAGCGTGGCGGGGTCGTTCCGGTCCACGTGCTCCACCCCGGCGATCAGGGTGTCCGCCGGAAGTTCGAACTCGACGAAGGTGGAGAGCCCCTTGCCGTTCGATGAGTATTCGGTCCGTGGATCCCCATCCACGAGGTTTTTGGCCTCATGATTCCCCCCGGGATAAGCCTCGGCCGCATTCAATGCTTTTGCGTTAACCCGCTCCAGCCGGGTATAGTCCCCGGCGAGGGCTGACGCGAAAGGCAGGAAGAGGAGGAGTGTGGGCAGGCATATGCCACAGAGTTTGATGGAAGCGGTTCTCATGGCCCCATTAAACTCGCGTGGCGGGACGCGCGCGAGAAGATTCTCAGCCAGCCCAAATCCTTCAGGGTGCCGACTCTGTGCGCTTCGCTGGGTGAGGTCGGAAAAATCGACTGGGCGTTAGATTTGCATCAGCGCCCCTTGTTGAATTCCGCGAGGGCCTGCTGCATGGCGAGGATGTTTTGCCGGGGCATGCCGGGGCTGACACCTCCGCCGAGGGAGAGGATGATGTTCTCTCCTGCGCTTTTCTCAAGGACGGCGAGCGTGGCGGCATGGACCTGTTCCGGTGTCCCGCGAACACCGATCTCGAGCGGGTTCACGTTGCCCATGAGGCAGAGGCGGTTTCCGACACGGCGTTTCACATCGGCGATGTCGGTCTGCTTTCCCCAGTTCAGGACGTGGAAGCCGCAGTCGGGAATGTGCTCCAGGCAGGCGTTCACGTTGGCGTCGTTGTGGTAGATCTTCACCCAATCCGTGGGAAATGCATCGCAAATGCGCTTCAGGTAGGGGTGTGCGAACTCCTTGTAATGGCTGGGGCTGAGGAAGCCGACGATGTCATCCAGGATGAAAATTCCCTCCACCGTCGGCCCCATGGCCTCCGCCTGGGCTTTGAGCCAGTCGATGATCAGGCGGGTTGAGAGGTCGATCAGTTTGTGCGCCCATTCCGGCTTCTCCAGAATGTCCATCATGAGGTCGGTGGTGCCCCGGACAAACCCTGCAGTGCAGAGGGGGCCGCGGCTTGTGACCACGGGGAGGATCTCTCCCTGGTCGAGGATGCGCTGGCGCTGGGACTGGATGCGATGGAGGGTCAGCGCCATGAAGGCATCGGTATTGACGTCGTATTCAGGCAGCTTTTCGAGGTCCTCGATTGTGTGCAGGGCATGGCATTCGCTCGGGGTGTTTTCGGGCCAGAATTTGATTTTCGCCCCAAGGGCAGAGGGTTCGGCGGCCATCCCGTATTCCATCCACCAGGATGGGAAGAAAATGATGTCCGGGAACTCCCTGTGGATCTTGAGGTGGGCCTGGAACCAGAGTTCGGGATCGAGATAGAAATCGAGGTGTTTGATCCCCATGTAGCCGGGAATCCATGGGCTGTCGATGATCAGCGACATGGGGATCCGGCTCATTCGTTCCCCGCGCGCGGCGCGCTTGAAAATGTCCCATTGCTCAGGTCTCATGCCGGAAGGCTATTATGCAGCGGCTTGAGGGTCAATCATGCCGGGGAGCCGGAGAGCGAATCGGGGATGGCTATGGTTTGGGCTTGCGAGCCGGGGGGCTGGGCCGGAGTAGGAATGCGGATACGGTGTTCACGAGAAACAGTGCAACCGCCAGTGCAGCCAGAATGGCTCCCCATTTGCGGAGGGCCACGGAGGTGGACAAATCCCCGGCAACCCGGCAGATCAGGCCAACCTGGAGCAGGATGACATGGCTGTAAAACCGGGGGGTATAGATGGGCATCACCATCAGGACAGCGGGGAAGATCACCGGGGCGTGGGCGAAGATCATCGAGAAAACGAACCCGAGGAAGAAGGAATGGAGGATGGCATCGTAGCGCAGGCCGGAAGTGAGCGGGGAGAACCAGGCGAGGAGCAATCCGGAAAGGGCGAGCCAGCCGTAGCCTGCCAGAAGGGCGGAGGCCATGAAGCGGGGCAGGGCGGTTTGGCGGAGGCTGCGGCGGGCGATGTCAAACCGGGCGAGCCAGCCCGTCAGAAGGATCATTCCGACACCCAGGAGCCTTTCGCCCGGGATTTGCACAAAGGCCGTGAGCAACAGTCCCGCGCCGAACACGCCGATCGCAACCCAGAGAAGCGGGGCCGACCAGCGGGAGGGCCTCTGGAAGCGGCTCAAGTCGAGGCGTTCGCCGATGATGGTGAGTGCCAGAAAGGCGATCCACCAGGGAACCACCCGGGAAACAGGCCAATCCGCCCACCAGAGAACGTTGCCAGCCAGCCAGGCGAAGGCTCCGGCGGACATGAGCCAGGTGAAGGGGACCGGTTGCATTTTCACAACCCGCAGCGTGACGATCCAGAAAACGGCGCTGCCAAGGGTGATCAGAATCAGGGGCCAGTGGCCCATCATGCCGGACACCATCGCGAGGGCCCCGGCGCCGGTGAGAAGCGGCGCTGCATACATCCACCGCCCGGGCAGGCCCACCGCCCGCTCCAGACCAATCAATGTTCCAAGAAAACCGCACACCATGAGCGGCCCATGGAAGGTGATCCAGTTGGCGTTGTTTGCGGGGAGCGGCAGGTTCAGGGGGAGCCTGACAAGTCCGCCCCAAATTCCAGCCACGAGGGAGCTCATGCCCAGCAGCAGCAGGGGCACCCGACCGATCCTGTTTCTCACATTTGCGTTCATAGTCTTCAAATTCAACCCTCATCCGATGTGCCGCACACGGGTACACACATGCAGGTTCACCATAGCACCGGGTTTTTTGTGGGCATTGATGCAGATCAAGGGTTTTGTCATGTGACCGGTTGGGAACGTGGTTTGGATTGTCTCACACGAATCCACGAAGCCACGAAGGGGAGGAAGAGTGGTAGAGGCAGAATTCCAAGGACCGTGGTTTTGGGGCATTCCTATTGCATGCATCCCAGGGGTGTGTGCTGTGTGGTTGCGGTGGGATGATTTTGGGGCTTTATCGGGCGGGGCGGGGCGGTATTCTTGGGCGATGCGCTGTGTG
>CAIWMU010000068.1 GCA_903913865.1 uncultured Verrucomicrobia subdivision 3 bacterium | reverse complement strand
CCCAACCCGGCCTGGGGCTCCACGCCCCTCGCGCTCGACTGGTTCGATCTCGGCCGCCGGCGCTCCGTGGACCTGATGGGCATCGAGGACTGGATGGGCCTTCAGTACATGTACGGGCCCGGCTTCACGTGGGAAGGCTTCCAGCTGATGGGCTTCCAGGCCTCGATATTCAGGAGCGCAAGCCGGGGCGAGATGCCCGTCATCGCCTGGGTCACGCCCAGCGATTCCACCAACCTCACGCTCAAGGCCGCCTCCGCGCTCTGCGAGGGCGCGAAGCATCTCTTCTTCTGGACCTACGGCCCGACGGCCTTCGGCACGGAAAACTACTGGTCCGACCTTCGCAGCGCCTACGACGGCATGGTCCGGCTCTCCCGCCAGCGCGCCTTCGCCGAGCCGGTCCTGCTTCCCGGCCGGCTCCGGGATACCCGCGTGGCCCTGCTCTACAGCGTCTCCTCGGACCTGTGGCAGCCCTTCGGCTACATCTCCATGCTCGAGCGGCGCCTGCTTTACCTGGCCCTCGTTCACGAACAATACGGCGTGGACATGCTGACCGAGGAGGACGTTCTCGCGGGACGGTTGAGCGATTACGCCGTGGTGTACACCGCCGACCCCTGTTTGCGGCAGGATGCGATGGACAAGATCCGCGGCTGGGTGCGGGGGGGCGGCTTCCTGGTCGGCACCGGCGCGGCCGGTTCGCGCAACGAGTTCAACGAAGAGGTGCCGGGGCTCGGCCCGCTGTTCGGCCTTTCGTCCGTGCGCTCTCCCGAAGTCCAGGCAGGCCCCTTCCACCTCCGCGCCGCTCTCAACCGGATTCCCGACCTGGACCGTTTTGCCTTGCCAACTCCGGCTTCAACCGGCTCCGTCATCGGGGCCATCGGCATCCGCGTGCCCGTGGTTCCCGGGCGCCGCGCGCGGATTCTCGCCACCTTCACGAACGGGGATCCGGCCGTGGTGGCGCAGGATTACTGGCGCGGGGGCACGCTTTACATCGCCACCTGCCCGGGCCTTGCCTATGGGAAAGCCGCCGGGTTTGTCGCCCGCGAGCTGAAGGAGAAATGGCCGGCTGACATCCGCGCCTTCCTGACCGGGCCCGCGCGGGCCCGGGGCGTCCTGCCCCGGGTGGAGCTCTCCGAGCCGGTCATCGAAGCCGGCGTTTACGATGCGCCGAACGGCTCCGCGCTGGTGTTGGCGAACTTCACCTACAAGCCGGTGACGAACCTGGCGGTGACCCTGCGCCTGCCCTTCAAGCCGGGCAAGGTGACCTCCGCGGAAACAGGCGCCCGCCCGTTCACCAGCGAGCCCGTTGAAAAAGGGAACACCTGGCGCTGCGCGTTTACCCTGCCGCTCGAGCTGAGCGATATTGTAACATTAGAACGGTGATGTTTTCCGGAGGGCGGAGTTCCACGACGCCTTTTCCACAGACGATCAGCTCGCCCACAGATACTTATCAGCGCCTTCTTTATCGTCGGACCGCGTGATCCAGTCGGCGAGGAGATTGCGATGCGCGTCCAGTATATCCGTGAAGCTCGGATCATCCACGACATTGCGCAATTCGCCCGGGTCGTTTTCCATGTCCACCAGGGACTCCTTGCCATCTTCAGCGGAGAAGGCGCAGTACTTGTAGCGATGGGTCCGAATCATCCGAAACCAGTTGTTCTCCGAACAAACAAAGTTGCGCCACTCGACGCCCGCCCTCTTTTCGGCCAGCGGAGCCAGGCTTCGTCCCAGAAGATGGGCCGGTTTCCTGACCCCCGCGTAGTGGCAAAGCGTCGGCAGGATATCAAGGCCTGTCGAAATCAGGTGGGTTTTGTCAATTTTGCCAGAGGGGATCATTCCCTTGTATTTAAGAATAAGGGGAACTCCCACCGACTCCTCGTAACATATTCCCTTTAGTCCCAATCGGTGGCTTGCATCCATCTCCCCATGGTCGCTGGTGAACACGACGAGCGTGTTCTCTTCAAGTCCCGCCTTTTTCAACCCGGCCAGGATGATGCCGATCTGTTTGTCGACGGACTCCACCAGCCGATGATAGATCCAGCGATTGATTCGCCACTCTTTCGCATCAAACTCGTTCCGCATGGCGGTCGCTTTCGAATACCTTTCCACGCCGGCGGGCTCCCCCTGCTGGATGGCATAATTGTCTGGCAGAGGCGGCAGCTTATCCAGCGGCAGGGAAACGGCTCGCTCGTACAGCTTCAGCACCAAACCGCTATGCGTGGAGCGCACCGTGCGCGAATCGCAGATGTCATGGGGATTGATGAAGGAGGCCACCGCAAAGAATGGCTTGTCCCTCTTCTTGTTCATAAACGCGAGGCAAGCGGTAGGAAGAAGCGCCCGTCGATCCGGAAAGAACTCGTCGTACCCGGCGTTCTCGGGGACCAGCGACGGGCACATGTGGACCTTGCCGCCGTAGAACGTATCGTAGCCCGCCCGCTTCATGATCTTGCCCATCGAATTAGCGTTCACTTCCGGCGGGAGATCATTGACGGCAAGGCCCGTAATATTCGTGCTCGCTCCAAGGCGGCACGACATGACGCCCGTCGCCATGCTGGTTCGGCTCGGCACGCAGACGGGATTGGCGCAATAGGCGTGATTGAACCGAATGCCTTCCCGGGCCAGGCCGTCCAGGGCAGGGGTATTGACGTGCGGGTTGCCGGCACAACTCAACATGCGCGCGTTTTGCTGGTCGGTCATGATGAACAGGATGTTGGGCGGCTTGTTCTTCCTGGAATAATCGGAAGCTAGCCCGAGTTCGCCAGTTGGGCGGGTAAAACAGTCATAAGTCCTTGCAAATCAACAAAACGATCTCAAAAGTCTTGACTACATTTCACTGCCGTCCCATAGCAGGCAGTTTCGTCCCTTCCTGAGCCAGATTCTCTAATAAAAGCCAGCTCGGCGCAATAGCTGCGTTTACGATTTCCAGCTAAAGGTTCACCATGTCTGCTCCTTTCCGACAAGTGGCTGTCTCACAGGGCTCACCCGAAACCTGGAAAATACGCCTGTTCAGGCGTTCCGCATAACCGACCGGGGGGACCGGCTGTCCCATAGGATGCGAGCAATGCATGCAAATCCCATCGTCTCCATAAAACGGCACGTATTACGGTAAAAAGACGCGTGAAGCTATGGTGCCATGAATGCAGCCAAGCCAGATACCGGAGTAGCAGGTGGACCAGCAAGCCTATCCAGACCTGCCACTGCACGGCATTCGCGTTGTTGCCCAGAAAGTCCGCCAGCTGGAGCGTCTGCTTGATCTCCTTGAAGAAGACCTCGATCTCCCACCTGGCGCGATAGAGTTCGGCCACGGTCCATGGACTCCACTCCAGGTTATTGGTCAGGAAAACGAGTTCCCTTTCCTTGCCATCCACCTCGACAAGCGCCCTTACCTGTCGAAGGGTACCGGGATAAAGCTTGTGAGATTGTGGGCCTCTGAGTTCCACGAGATGGTCTTCGATAATGCGGACGTTGCGGGTGACCTCAAGCCTTTCTTGGACATCCACCTGCGTGTTGTCCTTGGCCCGGGTCACCCAGAATACGCCCCGTTCGGTCAAATGGTTCAAGTGCTTGAAGTCCAGATAGGCCTTGTCAAAGACGACGGTTTCCCCTTCTTTTAGGCCTGCGCAAACCACCCAGGCCTTTGTGCTATCATGTTCTTTGGCTGTATCAATGATGGCGCAGGCGGGCAGAAAGCTCTGCAGGTTCAGCCGCGTGTGGCACTTGGCAGCGGCCTTCCGCCTCCGATGCTTGGCCCAAGGCATGCAGTTGGCAACCAGTTGGATAGTCGTCGAATCCACGGCATGAATGGCTGAGCGGAAACGGCGCAAATAACCGCTGCGTATTTTGCCCTTGGCGAATCTGGGACTTTGCCGCATCAAATGGTCCATCATCTTCCAGTACAGATCCTTTGCCATCTCACTGGATCGGATCCTGTTCGCATGGCTAAGGTTATTCCGGCTGGGAGGAGTTGCCCCGCGAATCGTCGCCAGCACACCGCTGTTCATCTGGAGTGAGTCGCAGACGTCGTTCAGCCCGATGGCGTGCGTGACTTGTGCGTGGAGCAACGACACCACGTGACTCCATGGCGTGAAGGTCCGGCTCTGCTCATCGACGCCGTGTTCCTCGGCCACATGGTGCACCATGTGCCCCGGAATTAATTTGCAGACCTGCTTCAGGATGGTGTATGAATGACTCGCTGGATGGGTTTTGTTTTTCATACCCTGTCGAGTGACAGGTTCTTCAAAAAACATCCAGCACTAATTTCTCAGGCTATGGGATGGCAGTGT
>CAIWMU010000067.1 GCA_903913865.1 uncultured Verrucomicrobia subdivision 3 bacterium | reverse complement strand
CTATGACAAACTCAAGGTGAACTGGAAGGACCTTCCAAAGACAAAATTGGAAGTCCAAACCACAACGACTTTGTAGTGCCTAAATATTTCGAGGCCTGATCATCAACAACTTAACGAGGGTCGTGCGAAAGTCGGGTTAACATGCCGGGCTTACAGCCCGCCGGAAGGGTGAGCACATCACCCCTGTCCTCGCCGTCGCCCAGATCCGGTATTACAGCCAACCCGGGGAGTGAGCAAATCGCCCATGTCTTGAGGGCCTTGCAGCCCGGGCTTTAACATGCCGGGCTTACAGCCCGCCGGAAGGGTGAGCACATCACCCCTGTCCTCGCGGTCGTCCGGAGCCGGGCTTACAGGTCGCCGGAGGGGTGGGCCATCGGGTGTGTGCTTGACCACCACCGGGCTGCCCTGTAAGGGCAACATGTTAAAGCCCGGGCTGGAGGCCCGGGAAGAGGAACGTCCCAAAAACAGTCCAGAGGGCCCTGTAAGGGCAAAACGGGTCCACAGAATCCCCAGTCCATCAGGCCCGACACAGTCGTCGCGCTCCTCGAGTTTGCAATTCTAATCGCTGCGTTTCCCTGCCAAAGGCGCCCAACGCCCGGTGGAACCTCTGCATGCCTACGCACTGTGTTGCGTGGAGGGGAGTTATTCGCTAGTTGTCGGGGGTGTTCCGCTGATGTAGTTTTCTGGGATGATGTGTCGCTTGTCCCTCTGGTTCGGTGTGCTGCTGCTTCTCTCGCAGCAGGCGTTTTCGCAGGTCACGATCAATGAGTTCATGGCCGACAACACCCGGACCCTGACCGATGAGGATTTGCAGCATCCGGATTGGATCGAACTTTATAACAGTGGAACAACGCCCGTGAATCTTGCGGGGTGGTCGCTGACGGATGATCCGACCCGGGTGGCGCGCTGGACTTTCCCGCAGACGAACATTTCCTCGAAAGGATTTCTCGTCGTGTTCGCCTCGGGGAAGAACCGTGCGGTGCCGGGTGCGCCGCTGCACACGAGTTTCAGCCTGAAGGCGGCAGGGGAATATCTGGCATTGTTGCGACCGGACGGGACTGTGGCGACGGAGTTTTCGCCGACTTATCCGGAGCAGTTTGCGGATTTTTCCTATGGATTGGCCCAGGATGTCGTGACGAACACATTCCTCGCCGCTGGTGCCCCGGGCCGAATCCTGATCCCGAATGCGACAACCCCTGCGGGCACATGGGTCCAGCCCGGATTCAATGATTCGGTCTGGCGCAGTGGAAAGACCGGGATCGGGTATCAATCCGCAGTGGATGGCTTTGCGGTCTCAAACATCCTGGCGAACGTGTTCATTGGGGACCTCGCCACGGCGAATGGCGTCATCAGCAACCGGTCCCAACAAATTGCCGTTTACGCTGAGAACGCCCCGATGATCAACTACTTCAACACGGGTGGGGAGGCGCATTATGGAAACAACCGGACCTTCCCGGGGCTGATCATGGGGATTGAAGGGGACAATTTTGTCACACGCTCGATCGCAACCATCACCATTCCCCTGGCCGGGGTGTGGACGTTCGGTGTGAACAGTGATGATGGGTTCGGTCTTTCGATTGGTAGTTTCAAGATGGCCTTCACTCTTTCGCGGGGTCCCGACGACACACTGCAGAGTTTTGTTATCCCAACGGCAGGGGACTATCCGCTGGAGTTGGTGCAGTTCCTGGGGGGCGGTGGGGCGGGGCTTGAGCTGTTTGCGGCCCGTGGATCGTTCGGCGCCTGGGATGCGGTCAACTTCCATCTGGTGGGTGATACTGCAAATGGCGGTCTGGCTGTGAAGGCACCGGCTGTTTCCACTGGCACGGGCAGCTACAAACCGCAGATTGCGACGGATGTGCAATCCCTGATGTTGGGGAGCAACGCGACCGCCTACATTCGCGTGCCCTTCACGATCACGAACAGGGCTACGGTTGGGTCACTCGTGCTCCGGATGAAGTATGACGATGGATTTGTCGCGTATCTAAATGGTCAGATGGTCGCCAGCCGGAATGCCCCGGCGTCCCCCCTGTGGAATTCGGTGGCGACAGCCTCCCATGACAATGCCATGGCGACCGTTTATGAGGAGATCAATATCTCCGATTACCTTGGCGCGCTTGTGACCGGCACGAACATCCTGGCCATTCAAGGACTCAACCGCAGCGCGAGCGACAACGATTTCCTGATTGTGCCTGAGGTGGTGGAATACAAGGCTGCGGTGTTGACCAACCGCTACTTTTCCACGGCATCCCCCGGGACTTTTAACAGCAGCGGGTTTGTTGCGTTTGTGGGGGACACGAAGTTCAGTGTCGGCCGTGGATTTTACGACATCCCGTTCAGTCTTTCGATCACCAGTTCCACCGCCGGGGCGACCATTCTTTACACGACGAACGGATCAACCCCATCCCTGACCAACGGTTACGCCTACTCGACTCCCCTGAGCATCCGTGGCACGACGATTGTGAGGGCGGCGGCATTCCGGACCGGTTTCGTTCCCTCAAATGTGGATACGGAGTCGTATATCTTTGTGGGTGATGTCATACGCCAGTCGCCGGCAGGGCAGGTGCCCACCGGGTGGCCGGCATCCTGGGGTGCCAACGTGGTGGATTACGGGATGGATCCCGATGTTGTGAACAATGCGTTTTACAGTGCGGAGATGACGAACGATCTGAAGGCCATCCCGACGTTTTCGATTGTGACGGACCTGCCGAACCTGTTCGACCCGGTGACCGGCATCTATGCCAACGCGGCGCAGGACGGGATTGATTGGGAGAGGCCGGCCTCGGTGGAACTGATTTATGCGGATGGCCGGGCAGGATTCCACAGCAACGCGGGGCTCCGGATCCGTGGGGGTTACAGCCGGAGCACGGGCAATCCGAAGCATGCATTCAGGGTTTTCTTCAGGCAGGAATACGGGGCCTCGAAGTTGAAATTTCCGCTCTTTGCGGCTCAGGGGGGGACGGATTCGTATGATTGTTTTGACCTGAGAACCTTCGAGAATTACTCCTGGAGTTTTGAGGGGGACTACCGGTTTATCGCCATGCGCGACCAATGGTCACGGGACACCCAGGTGGCGCAGGGATGGCCGGGTGAGCGGGGCAACTACTACCACCTTTACATCGATGGCCAATACTGGGGCATCTACAACACGGCGGAGCGGCCTGAGGCCTCGTATGGGGAGTCCTACTTTGGAGGCATCAAGGAGGACTATGATGTCATCAAGGTGGATACCAGTGCCGGCTACACCATGTTTGCGACCGATGGAAACATGGATGCGTGGACGCGGCTGTGGCAGGCGGCCACCAATGGCTTTTCGGGCAATGTGGCCTACAACAAGGTGCAGGGGTTGAATCCGGATGGAACCCGGAATCCGGCCTATGAGAACCTTTTGGATGTGGACAATCTGATCGACTACATGCTGGTGATTTTTTTCACGGGCAACATCGACGCCCCCATCTCGGCGTTCATCGGGAACACGAATCCCAACAACACGTATGCGATGCGCAACCGCACGGGGCTTTACGGAGGGTTCCGTTTTCTGGCCCACGATTCGGAACACACGCTGCTGCATGAGTCGAGCCTTGGGAGCGCGGACGAGATCCACCGCGACCGGACGGGTCCTTTTGCGGCGGGGGATCCCGTCCAGCAGGGGGCGGCGGCGGCACTGGGCCGGAGCAATCCGCAATATCTGTTCACGCGGCTGACCGCCAACCTGGATTTCCGGGTGCGGTTTGCGGACCGTGTGTATAAACAGTTCTACAATGGCGGGGTCCTTTCGACCGTGGGATGCCGCAGCCGGCTTCTGAGCCGGAGCAACGAGCTGTATTCAGCGATTGCCGCCGAATCGGCCCGGTGGGGGGACTCGAAGCGTGGCACACCTGCCACCCGAAACGTGGAATGGGTCACGGAGGTGAACCGGGTGTATGGCGACTACTTTGGTCAACGTCCGGGAATTGTGCTTGGGCAATTTCAAGCGAAGGGATGGTATCCAACTGTGGCGGTCCCGATTCTGAGCCAGTTGGGTGGTCTGGTCACAAATGGCTTCAAACTCAGCGCCACCGCACCGGCCGGGACGGTCTATTACACCCGCGATGGCTCCGACCCACGGATGTCTTTAGGGGCGATTTCATCATCGGCAGTTGCCTACTCCGGGCCCATCACGATCACGCAGGGAACCCGCATTCGGGCCCGGGCATTGCTTGGGGTGACCTGGAGCGCTGTCTGCGATGTCACGTTTTACATCCGGCAGGATTTCAGGGGGCTGCTTGCCACCGAGGTCATGTATCATCCCCCGCCCAGCGTGGCCACGAATTATACGGCGGATGATTTTGAGTTCATCGAGCTGAAGAATGCCTCCTCCGCCGATCTGGATTTGAGCGGCCTGCGGTTTACGAACGGGATCACATGCAGCGTGCCCGTTGGAACGATCATTGTTCCCGGGCAGTTTGTGGTTCTGGTCAGCAACCCTGAAGCGTTCACCAACAAGTATCCGGGTGTGCGATACAACGGTGTTTACGAGGGAAGACTTTCGAATTCAGGGGAGACCCTCACTCTCACCGACCCTGCGGGGACACCGGTCCTATCCTTTGCCTATGATACACGGCCACCGTGGCCCGCAACGGCGGATGGAACAGGCTTCTCATTGGTCCCCCTGAACCAGAACTACAATCCAGATCCATCGAGTGCGGCGGGTTGGCGGGCCAGTTCCAATATTGGCGGGTCCCCCGGAAAGGACGATCTGCTCACGGGTATCCCCCAGGTGTTTGTCAACGAGGCACTGACCCATACGGATCTGCCGCAGTTGGATTCAATCGAACTCTACAATCCCAACCCGACGAATGTGGATGTGGGGAACTGGTATATTACGGACCAGAGGACGATGCCGTTCAAGTTCCGGATTCCGGCCCCGTATATCATCCCGGCGAATGGGTTTGCTGTCTTCACCGAGAACAATTGGAATGCGGACCCGGCCTCCACGAACAGTTTCCGGTTGGATTCGCACGGCGAAGAGATTTACCTCTTTTCAGCGGATACGAATGGCACCCTGACCGGTTACAGCGATGGTTTTGCCTTTGGCTCGGCGAGGAACGGGGTGACCTTTGGCCGCCATGTGACCTCCAACGGGGAGGTCCAGTATCCGGCCCAGATTGTCAACACCCTTGGATCAACGAACGCGGGTCCCCGGATTGGGCAGCTTGTGATCAATGAGATCCAGTATCATCCCCCCATTGGCGGGGACGAGTTCATCGAATTGCGGAGCCTCACGAACGGTCCGTTGAGGCTTTACGACCCAGCATTCCCCACGAACACATGGCATATCAACGGGGTGGGGTTTGAGTTCCCGACGAATACCGTGGTTGCAGCCAACTCCCTGATGCTGGTGGTTGGCATTGATCCGGCGCTGTTCCGTTCCAAATACGGAGTGCCGGCAGAAGTCCCGGTTTTTGGCCCCTATACCGGCACCCTTCAGGACAGCGGGGAAAGCCTTGCGGTGCAGTGCCCTGACCAGCCGGATCTGATGACGAACAACGGCACGATTTTCGTCCCCTACATTGATGTGGACGTCGTCCGTTACAACGACAAATCCCCATGGCCGACCAATGCGGATGGAGCAGGGGCCTCGATCCAGAAAATTATCGCAACGAGCTATGGCAACGAACCGGCCAACTGGCGTGCAAGTGTCTGGGGCCAGAATCCGGGATATGAGAACGGAACGAATCAGTCGCCCCTCGTGAATGCGGGCTCCGATGCCACAATCGTGGTGAGCAACGCGCCGATTGTGGTGACGTTGAATGGCAGCGCCAGTGATGACGGAGTGCCTGAGCAACCCGGAGTTCTTGCCGTGTCCTGGACGCAGGTTGGCGGCCCGGGGGTTGCATGGTTTTCGAACCCGACCCAGCCCGGCACCACCGTCGCGTTTCCCGGCGTCGGCCAATACACCCTCAGGCTCAGTGCCACCGATGGGGAAAAGAGTTCGAGTGACGATGTGATCATCACCATCCAGCACCCGATTGCAACCGGGCCGATCACCCTCGTCCCGACGGGGTCTGTGTGGAAGTATCTGGACAATGGCACAGACCAGGGAACCAACTGGACAGGGCTTGGATTCAACGATACAACCTGGGCTTCCGGCCCAGCGCCGTTGGGCTATGGGGATGCGAATGGCATCCTGCCGGCGACGGTGAATTCATTCGGCCCGGATGGGAACAATAAATACGTCACCACCTACTACCGGCGCCGGTTTAATGTGCTGGATCCCTTGGTGGTGACCAACCTGGTTTTGGGTGTGCAGCGGGATGACGGTGTGATGGTCTATCTGAATGGCACACCGGTTTTCACGAACAACATGCCGACCGATCAGGTGGTCAACTACCTGAGCTACACCCCGGGGGTTGTGGGAGGGGCGGATGAGGTGGCGATTTATACGGGGGATGTTGATCCCCGGCTGCTGATTGCCGGGACGAATGTGATCACCGCCGAGGTTCACCAGTGCAACGCCTCGAGCAGTGACATTTACTTCGAACTGTCGCTCGCCGGCGAACTCTTTGCCCCCAACCAGGTGCCGGTTGTGAACGCGGGCATTGATCAGGACATCACATTGCCCGCTTCGGCAACCCTGGGCGGGGCCGTCAGCGATGATGGCCTCCCCATCCCCCCCGGGTTGCTCACCTTTGCATGGTCGCGGGTCAGCGGGCCGGGGCCGGTGCTGTTCGGCGGCCCGACAGCCCTGGCCACAAGCGCCACCTTTGCAATCGCAGGGAACTATGTCCTGAGGTTGTCAGTGAGCGATGGGGTGTCCACAGGTGTGGATGATGTCACCGTCAGGGTGGCCAATGCGGCCCTGCTTCCCTTTGGGATCGAGGCAACGGCTGTCGCGGGTGGAACGAGTCCATCGGTTAAGATCGGATTCACGGCGGCCCCGGGCCTGGCATACAGTGTTCAATACAGGCTGGCGCTTGGAACCGGCAGGTGGTTGAACCTGACCAACATAGCCCCCGGAGCCATCAGCCGCCGGATCGAAATCACTGACCCGATCCCCCCGGCATCGGACGGGCGGTTCTATCGCGTGTCCCAGTCTTCGAGCCTTTAGGGGATTTGGGGTGTGAATTGAACCCGGGCGGGGTGCGGGGTGTGTCTCAGGGCCAAAGGCCCGCATCATCCCAGCCTATGGCATCGCCATAGGAATCAGGCATCGGCATGACCGGAGGGCTGAAAGCCCGGTTTCATGCCTGGGATTCGTGAGCGGAACCGATGGATCGGGCCTTCAGCCCTTGGGTTTTTAGATGGGCGATTTCCTGGGGTCGTACCTCAGGCTGGTATGGGTTCGCACCTTCGGTGCTGGGGAGGGGGGAGAACCGCGAATGGACGCGAATGAACGCGAATGGGGAGGCGACACCGGGTTGGATGGATGATTGACATGGTTTAGGGGTTGTGATGAAGTGAATCCATTCACTTTTTGATCGTCCAAGCGTTGGTGAATGATTTTGAACCCATGGAACATTGTTTGAAGGGGCCGAGGAAGGGTGCTGCCAGGGGAGCTGTTGCCTTCACCCTGATTGAACTGCTGGTTGTGATCGCGATTATCGCGATTCTGGCGGCGATGCTGCTGCCTGCCCTTTCGACGGCGAAGCGGAAGGCGCACGGGACGCGCTGTGTTTCAAATCTGCGCCAGGTGCAGATCGCGATGCAGTTGTATCAGGACGATTTTGAGGGGCGCTTTTTCTGGGGCTCCACGAACGACCTTGCGAAGATCAACGTGGAGGGGATGGACTGGTTTGTGTGGGGGGGCAGGACGAACGGGAATCTATGCACCGCGCAGGCGGGTCTTTTCAACCGGATCGACCGGCCTTTGAACCATTATGGGATGAGTTTGGAGACGGTTTCCTGCCCACTGGACAGCGGTCGGGTGGACAGTGCCCCGCACAAGCTGTGGGAGTGGGTGGGGAATTCCTACCTGTTCAACGCGATCGGCTACCCGGGGGCGATCACCGGTCTGGTCGGGTTGAAGAATGTGAGCATCCTGGAGCCGTCGCGGACGGTCACGTTCTGCGACGCCGTGCTTGTGGCATCCAACAACCCCACGGGCTGGCACAGGCCGGAGGTTTCAGGGAGCACGCTGTTCGCGGATGGACATGTGGAGGTTCACACCTGGAAATCGGTGTTGAAGCTGGTTTGGTAAGGTGGTCCCGGAACGGCTGGTGGGGGGAAAGGCACGCCCAAGGTTACGATGTGTCGGCCTTACAGGCTTCTGGGATGGATATTGGGGGGGCGTGTCACCCGGGCCTGGAGCCCGGGCTAAAAGATGGCGGGCTTGCAGCCCTCCAATGGGTCTTTTTTGGGCAGAACCTTGATCCATGTCCGGCGCTGGCATGGTTGTCGCGCCGTTGGCGTTTGGTATGGAGCGGTGCCTGCGTTATGGGCTGCTACGGGCCCTTTGATGTCTTGAGTTTTTGATAGGCATCCAAGGCCCTTTCGCGGGAGGAGAAGAGGGTGACGAGCGGTTCCGGGTAGGTGCTTCCCATGGTGACTTTGCAGGGGCCAAGGATTTCCCGGGGGGCTTCCCAGGGGCGATGGATCCAGCGGGCCGGCATGCGGGAGAGTTCAGGAACCCATTTGCGAATGTAATCCCCCTGTGGATCAAACTTCTCGCCTTGCAGCACCGGGTTGAAGATCCGGAAGAAGGGGGCGGCATCGGCACCACACCCGGCGGACCACTGCCACCCCAGGGTGTTGGAGGCGAGGTCGGCATCCAGAAGGGTATCCCAGAACCAGGCGGCTCCGTCCTGCCATGGAATGAGCAGGTTTTTCACAAGGAATGAGGCAACCACCATCCGGACGCGATTGTGCATCCATCCTGTGGCCCAGAGTTGGCGCATCCCCGCATCAACGAGGGGATATCCGGTCATGCCGCGTTGCCAGATTTTCAGCCATTCCGGGTTGCTGCGCCAGGGAAAGCGCTGAAATTCGGGGCGCAGCGGGGAGTCCGGGGTGTGGGGGAAGTGGAACAGAAGGTGGTGGGCGAATTCGCGCCAGCCCAGTTCGGTGTGGAATTGGGAGGAACGCCACTCAGAGGCGGGCAGGCCTGCGGATTCGGCATGGTTCTTCATGGCGGCGAAGACCTGCCTGGGGCTGATTTCGCCGAAATGCAGGAATGGGGAGAGACGGGAGGTTCCGTTGGCGTCGGGTCTGTCCCGCGAATCTCCGTAGGAGGTGAACGCGGTGGAGAGGAAGCGTTTCAGTTCGGCTGCGGCGCCGACCTCTCCGGGCATCCAGGTCTGGCGCATGGTGGCTGTCCAGTGGATGCGGGGTTCCAACCCGAGCTGGGCCAGGGGTGTTGAGGAAAGGGGGCTGGAGGGGGGGCGGAGGGTGGCCGGGGCGGGGAGGGGCGGCAGAGGATCCGGTCCGGCGAGGCAGGTTTTCCAGAACGGGGTGAAGACTTGAAAGGGATTCCCGGTTTTGTTGCGGATCTCCCACGGTTCCCGGAGCAGGGCACCGTTGAAACTCTGAACCTGCATACCGTCCTGCTGGAGGGCCTCCTTGACCTTCTGGTCCCGGGCGATCAGGGCTGGCTCGTAGCGACGGTTCCAATAAACCGCACCGGCCCCTGATTCATGGACCAGGCTGCGGAGGGTCTCGAGGGCCGGGCCTGAGCGGATGACAAGGGGGGTGCCCCGGCGGGCCAGTTCAGCTTGAAGGCTGGCCAGAGATTGGTGCAACCACCAGCGGGAGGCTGCTCCCGGGGGCCATTTCCCCTCCTCCCCGGGGTCCCAGATAAAGAGGGGGATGACGGATGCCCCGGCCTTTGAAGCGGCTGAGAGGGCGGGGTTGTCTGTGAGTCGCAGGTCGAGCCGGAACCAGACGATGTAGGGTGTTGTGCTCACTGCCGAACCGGGTGCTGTGCAGAATCGCCCGGTTTCGTATCTGCAGCTTTCCTCTCAACTGCTGAGAGGATTGAATCGAGAAACGTCATGGACTCACCTTAGCCCAACCTCCTGTTCGTGGCAAAGCGGGGAGGCAACCCGGGGAATGGGGCGATCTCCTATGAAATGACTTTGAGGTGCGTGATGCGGAAGACCGCTCCCCGTGGCTGGTTGTCCTCGCAGCAGATTTCCCAGCCGTGAGCCAGGATGATCTGCTGGCAGACGGCCAATCCGAGGCCGGTGCCGGTGCGCTGGGTTGTGAAGTAGGGTTTGAAGATTTCGGTTTTGCTTTCCGGTGGCACGCCGGGGCCATTGTCCCGGACATCGAGAATGGCTTCCGAGGAGTTTTTCTTCCGGGCTGCGACTTCGATGTGGCCGCCGGAATCGACGGCCTGAACGGCATTGAGGAGGAGGTTGAACAGGGCCTGACGGAGGAGTTGTTCATCCGCCTGGATGTTGAAAGAGTCGCAGTTCACCTGGATGGTGATCCTCTTTTCCTCGATATCATACATGAGCGCCCTGACGACCTCAGCGATGACATTCGGGAGAGATAGGACGGCAGGGCGGACCTCGCGGGGGCGTGAGTAGTTGATGAACTCGTTGAGCTGGGCTGCGACTTTGTCCACCTCGGTGAGGATCTCCCGGGATTTTCCCTGCACTCCCGAGTCCGTTGCGGGCTGCTTGGAGATCATCTGTGCGAGGCCGCGGATGATGTTGAGGGGGTTCCGGGTCTCGTGGGCGAGACCGGCGGCGGCGACATTCATCTGGCGCAGGTGGGAATTCAACTCACTTGCACGGACCAGGCGGATCTGCAGTTCGGAGGTCTTTTCCATGCTGCGCCAGGCGAGGGCAAGACCGGCGACCGAGAGGGATGCCAGCAGGAGGATGAGCATGCGCATCCAAAGATCCTGAACCAGGGCGGCCTGCATCCGGTCTGTGGAAAGCACCATTACCAAACCGTGCACGGCGCGTTTACGCACGAGGGAGTCGTAGTCGCCCTCGTTCATGCCCCGGAGCCAGAACGGGCGGCGGGAGCGACCATCCCCCTCCGGACGCCGGGGCGGGCCACCGAACTGCGGCCTTGAATTGGTGGAATCCATGGAGGGCGGGGGACCCGGCGGCGGTTCAAATCCCTCGGGGGGGCGCGGGTTCGGCGAATTGGTTCCATTGGGGGGAGGCCTGAAGGGGGGCTCACCCTCCCGCATATCCCGTCGGTCCGGGGGGCGACCCGGATCGCGGGAGGCATTTGTCATACCCTGGAATGGGGGGAGCACGACAGTCGGATTTGTGGCGCCCTCGGAGGTGAGGCTTGCGCCCAGATCGACGGGGTTGACCAGCACGACATGACCATCCTCCCAGCGTTCACCCTGCGTCATGATTTCGGCGAGATCGAGGCCCAACGGGCGACCCGCGAGAGCAACCGGCTCGTTCGCGGCGTTCAGCAGGATGATCGAGATCAACTCACTCGACTTGACGAGTGCGTTGGTGCGTGCGTTCACCAGCTCGCTGAGAACCGGTTCCAGACGGTCCTGAAGGACGGTGCCCCGAAACCTGAGGCCGCGGATGAAGGCACTCAGGGTGTTGGCAATATCGATGGAACGATTGCGGAGACCGGTCCTGATGACCTCCCGTGTGCGCAGGTGTTCATGGATCTGCCACGTGGCGGCCAGAAGCAGCACCCCTGCCAGCAGGGAATACATCAACAAACTGCGCCGTTTGGTTTCCATGAGATTGGGGCGGACGTGGGTTACTTTTTCTTGCGGCTCTTCACAGCGGGAACCGGTATCGCCTGCTCATCGGCTGGCTTTACAGGTATTTGTTCGAGGTAACGATTCAATTCCTTTTCCTCGAACTCCTTTGTCGCCTGGGATTTCTGCTGTTCAGCGCGGGCCATGGAGGCAATCTCAGTGGGGGACTGGATGATGTGGGGGGTGAGGAAGATCAGCAACTCGGTCTTGGACCCGTTCTTGGCCTGCCGTTTGAACAGGTTGCCAAGGAGGGGGATATCCCCAAGAAACGGAATTTTGCTGGAAGATTCCGCTTTGGAATCCTGCATCAATCCGCCGATGATCACGGTCTGGCCATTCGGGGTGACGACCACAGTGTCTGCGGATCTGGAGTTGATGAGGGGAGCGCTGACGGCGCCGCTGGAACCGCTCGAAAGAGGGACCCATTGGGAGCGATCGGCGACGAGTTCGGAGGTCTCCGGGGAGACGATCATTTCAACCATGCCTTCGGATGTGATGAAGGGGGTGACGCGGAGGATGATGCCGACGCTGGTATAACTGACGCTGTTGATGGCGTTGCCGAAGTTGTCGAAGCGCACATTGGTGATGAGCGGGACAGACTGGCCGACGGTGATGGTGGCCGGCTGGCTGTTCCGTGCAATGATGGATGGGCGGGAGAGGACCTTCGCTTTGCCGGATTGGGCTATGGCGCGGAGAGTGACCTGGTAATCCTGGGCAAACACCTGGTAAAGCCCGGCCCCTGGCGGCACCTGGCCGAAGGAGGAAGTGGACTGGCCCAGGGCGTTCAGGGAGGAGTTTGAGCTGACAGCGCTGGAGAGGGAGGACATGCCGAAGGCATTGCCCATCGCGCCGGTGGTCGAGTTCCCCACGTTCTTCGCCCAGCCGCCTTCGAGGCCGATATCCGAGCTGTTGTTGTGCGTGACCTCGAGGAAGACCACCTTGATGAGCACCTGGGGCTTGGGTCGGTCGAGGTTCGAGACCACCTGGGAGATGTGGGCGGTTGTTTCATCATCGGCAATGATAATGAGGCTGCGCGTTTCCGCATCCACCGAGATGACGGCATCGCCCACGGTTCCGGGGCTTGAATACTGCCGGCTTGAGCTGGAACCGGAGCCGGAGCGGGAGCGGTTGCCGCCGCCGCCGAATCCGCCGGGGAACATCTGGGCGTGGAGCGCCTGGGAACCGCACAAGAGGAGGATCCCGGCCAGGGACAGGCCCCGTTTCGAGATGAATCGATTGATAAAAAGCTTCATGTGAAAAATCAGTAAATTATGTATATGTTATTGCTATTGGCCGAGGCCAAGGCCGCTGCGCCCGCCGCCTGAACCGGACCGGCCCGAGTTGTTGCCGGTGCTGTTCTGCTGGGTGGTACTGCGGTTCTGCAGGGTGCTGTTCTGGCTGTTGCCGGAGCGGTTGCCGGAGCGGTTGTTGGAAGTGCCGCTCTTCTGGAAGATTTCTCCCAGAACCTGCTGCACTTCCTGTGCATCGGCGTTTTGCAACTGAATCACCTTCACGTTCTGCTTGTGCGCGGGGTTTGAATCGAGCTCGTTCACCACCCCCTCGATCTGGGAGATCAGATCCTTGGCCGCGCTGACCACGACGGAGGATGTTCTCGGATCCGGGACGGCGACAACCTTCGCCCGCTTTTTGATGCGGGTATTCTGCGAGCCGCCGCCTGAGTTCTGGCCCGGGCCGCCACCAAAAAAGCGGCGCATGCCTCCCCCGAAACCGCCAAACTGGGGGGCGGAGGATGACCCGCCGGAGCGGGAATCGTCCGGGAATAGGTTCACCAGCAGGTCGGACATTTCAGTGGGGTCCGCATACTGGAGGCGGAAGACGCGGACTTCGGTGCCATCCTCGGCCCCGGTGTCGATGGCCTTGATGATCTCGGCAACGCGGTGGATGTTCGCCTGGGTGTCGGTGATGATGATCGAGTTGCCGGCCTCATTGGCGGTCATCGTTGTCTGCACCGAAACCAGTGGCTGGAGATCCTTGAGCAGCTGGGCCACCTCAACGAACCGGACCGGGATGATCTGGGTGACGGTCTCATCGTTGCGGGGGATGTTGTCGGGGTCGCTGCCGAGCTTGACGGGGATGTCGTGGATCTTGGCCTCGTCCTTGTTCACGATGGTGAGGGTTCGGCCGTTGCGGATGGCGGCGTAGCCGTTTTTCCGGAGGACGGAATTGAGGAGGTCAATCGCCTCGTCGCGTGAGACGGGTGTGCTGCTCCAGACATCGACTCTGCCACGCGGGGTGGCTTCGAGGTTGATGATGAAGCCGGCGGCCTCGCTGAGGTAGCTCAGCACCATGTCCAGGGGGGCACCCCGGAAGTTCATGTGCAGGAGGGCGTCGGGATTGGCCGGATCGAATGGCACGACTGCATTGGTCGGCGCCACCTCGGCAGGCTGTGCCGGAGCGATCTCAGGCTTTACCGGGGCGGGCGGTGGTGGGGCATCGGGTGGTGCTGCCGGGGCCGGGGCCGAGGGTGGCTGCGGTGGGGTGGGGACCGCATTGGTTTGGGCATGGGTGGCCACGATGGTGGCGAACCCGAATGCGATAATCAGGCTGTGGATCTGTTTCATTTGTTCAATTCCTGCTCACGTCTCTGCATCAATCTTTTTAGGACATCATTTTCTCCGCCGCCGGCATCAGCCGGGGCGCTGTTGGTCTGGATAATGACCGCCCCTGCGGGCATGGGCATGGGCATCGCAACTGGCATCTGGCCATCGGCGGGCATGATCATGATCTGGGGGCCGTCGGGGCCGCCGAATGCGGGGAACGGCATCTGATCACCGCCCTGGGGCTGCGAGTCGGTCTGGGTGGGGCGGACGGTGGGAAGGGAGCTGGTCGGCGAGGTGTATGCGGCCAACAGGGGTTCGGGGGTGTCGTTGGTGTGCCATGCGCTGCCATCCTCGCGGCGCATTTGCATTCCAACGAGCAACTTTACGTGGTTGGTCTCCCACGAAAGGGTCACATGGCCGGGGGTGATTTCCGACACGGTGAACACGTCCACCTTTTCGTTCGGTTGAACGGCTTTGCGAAAATCCCTGCCGGAGCCGTCAAAAAAGGCGAACCACCCTTTCTCGTAGCTCATCGTTCCCACGAGGGTGAGGGTATCTATGCGGACCTGGCGTGGAGTCTCGCGGCGTTCGACGACACCGCTGGAGCGGGCGTAGCGCTTCGAGTTGAAGATGTTGCGGTCGGACACGATCTTGAAATCGGAGAATTCGACCTTGCGCACGTTGTTGGTTTTGGCGGGAGGCGGGGCATCCGCAGCGTGGGCCGCAGGCACCCGGGCGGCGAGAGTCAGGAGGATCAGTGTCGATCCCGCGAGGTGTTTGAATGGTATGTGGAGCATGGGATCAGATTATTTTTTGGAGCCGGCCGCTGCGGGGATGGCGAGACCGCTCACCTGCAGTCCAAGTGCAAGCTGCTGACCATCGTTGTCCCGGGAACTCAATTCGAGGCTTTCGATTTTGACGGCCATGGGATCGTGCTCCAGATCGTAAATGAATCGGGAGATGGCCCCCAGGCTGCCTGAAGCCTCAACACGGCATTGGAGGGTCAGATAATCATCCGACTCTTTTTTCCACTGTGGGTTGATGGAGAGGATGCTCACGCGGCTGTCCGAAGACCACTTGTCGAAGGCGCGCAAAACGAGTTGCTCCGCCTTGGGCGGATCGTCCGGGAGGGTGTTGGTGCGCATCTGGTCCCAGCGCAACCTCAGGCCGGCCTCGCGGCCCTCGAGGATGCGGGCGTCCCCGACCTTTTTCCGAAGTTCCACGATCCGGTCGGAGCGGGAGATCCAGGCGGTCTTGAGCGGGCCGAAGACGAACCTGTCAGCCACGAAAAGCACAGCGGCGCTGATCGTCAGGATGGTGAGCAACTGCTGCCGGTTGTTGTTAGCGATCATTTTTGCCTCCCTCATTCCAGTGAAAATCGAATGTAAACTGCATCGGGGCGCGTCCCCGGATCTGGCTGACCCGGAGGTCCGAGACGTGTGTTCCGGCCTGCAGGCGTTCAAGAGTGCGGAGGAGGGATGAATTATCCCGGGCAACCCCGGTGCAGGTGACGGTGCCTGCATCGCGGATCTCCACGGTTTTTGCGGAGACAACGCCATCCTCCGGGAAGGCTGTGGTGATCTCCTTCAGGATGGTCATCGTCCTGTTGCTCTCGTCGTACCAGGGACGGAACATCCGTGTTTTGGCCTGGACAGCCTCAAGCTCATGCACCCTGGGGGCCATCTTTTGCCATTGTGAGTTGAGGTTCATTATCTGGAATTCCTGGAAGAGGAACATTCCGCCAATCAGCAGCACGGCGGCGGCGGCGATTCCCCCTGCTGTGCGGAGCTTCCCGGAGGAATACTTGCCGATCAGCTGGCGGAGGACACTGACATGGGGAGGCAGGAAGTCGAATTCCGAAGGGCGGTCGGCGAGCCTGCGTGCGGCGAGGCTGAGGGCGCCCGAGACGGGGGTCTCGGAGGGGATCTGGATACCGTGCTCCCCCGGGGAATATCGGGTGACCACCTCAACCTTGAGGCCGGCCGGTTCGAAGCGCAATTCCAGTTCATCGGCCAGGGCCTGGGCCATATCGCGCGGGCCGAAGACCCGAATGCCGGTCATGGTGGAGCGGATCTCGTCCGGCAGCTGGCCGAGGGTGATGCGCACCTCACGGGCGACCACGGCGGATTGGATGGTCCGCTTTCCGCCCTCAAGTTCCAGTGCCCCCTCAAGAGTTCTCATTGCGGCGACACCGCCGCCGGAACTGACCTGGAGGGCCACCCCGGTCTCCCCGATCAGGAGGGCGAGGACGCCTTTTGAAGGCTCGCTTGAGGCGGGTTGCAGGGCCATCAAGCCCACCGAGAAACTGAGCGGATGGAGCCTTGCTGCCCGGAGCACCTGCTGGAGGATGGTGATGTGGCTTAGAGGCATTCCGGCCAGGAGCGCATAACTCTTGCCCGAGGGTTGACGGATCCGTGAGGAGCAGACCTGGAGGGTGGAGGTGTCGCACGGGAAGCCGCGCTCCGCTTCGATCTGCAGGAAACTGGCGGCATCGGCAGGTTCCAGAGCCGGCATCTCGGCATGGGTTGTGAGGGCCCATTTCAGGGGGAGCCCCACCACGCAGACCCGCTCCCGCACACCGGCTGTGTTCAGGTGGTTGCGGATCTCCCTGCCGACCAACTCGGGGGCAGCGGTGAGGGGATCCAGCGTGAGCACCACGGAGAATGCCTGCTGGACCTGGGCCGAGCCGTTCGTGCGCTTGAGCCACACCCCTTCAAGTCGGCTCCCGTCGAGGGTCACCCCCAGGAGGCTGGTCAGACGTTTTTGTTTGATGACTTTTAACATGGAAATCAGCTTTTTGTGTTGCCTGTGACCGGAGACTTCTGTTCCCAGACATCCCTGCCCAATGCCCATCCGAGATGGGTCAGGTCCTGCCGGTAGATGATGCGTGGCAGGCCGCTCAGTGTTTCGAAAACGAAGCGCACGCGGCGGAAGCCGCGGCCGTGCTGTCCAACGGCGGCGATATCCGCACTGAACTGGTAGCTCCGGGTGGTGAGGCAATCGCGCGCCTCGAGAGCCGTAAGGACGGATGCATTGTTGGATCCCAGCGCCTCGACTATCCAGCCGATGGAACTTAGTTTATCCGGATTTGTCTCCCGGTAACTTTCGAGGGTTGCGGCAAGGTCGGTGTTGTCGCTCAGGCCGGGCAGGCAGCCCAGAACGGCTGAGGAAGCGGTGTTGATGTTGATCCTGCCCTGGATGTAATCGCCGGTGGCAACGGTGATCTTGTCCTCGATGGCGGCGAACTCCTCAACCGTCATGCCGCTCCTGCGGTAAAAGGCGAGTGCGCTGGCGAGCGGGCCGGGTCCATTGCCGCCCTGCGAGCCGCCGCCGCCGCCGCCGCCGGGTCCGGGCGGGCGGGGAGGTCCGGGAGTCTGGACGAGGTTCAAGGCCTGTAGAATCTGGTTTGCCCGTGAGCTGCTGATATTGTTCTGGAGCAGGTCGCGCAGGGTCTGGCTGTTGGCAGCGGTCAGATTGCTGACATCGACCCGGGCCACGGTATTGCTGTAGGTGTTGGGTTCACGGCTGAAGACGGTGACATATTCGAGGAGACCGGGAGTGGCGACGCCATCGCTGTTATCATCCTGCTCGTCGGGATCGAGGATCCCGTTGCGGTTGCGGTCCTCGCCCGTGAGGAGGTCCATGTCCATATCCATGACGAGGCGAAGTTCCTCCTCGGTTTCGAAGACGGCGTTTTTGCACTGGTAGGGTGGCTTTTGCATCCCGTACCAGGTGAGGGTGGAGCCGGAGCCGTTTGTCCCGCGCCAATCGATGATGGCCTCCACGATTTGCTCCGTCATGCGAGGCAGGCAGTAGAGCATGTTGCTGGAGGAGAAATTCAGGTTGAGTTTTGAGGCCTCATCGACGAGGCCGAAGGAGATCCGGTTGAAGCCGGAGACGGAGGAGCTGGAGTTGGTCTCGCGGCCGATGATCCAGAAGCGTGCATCGGCAGTTCCATCCGTTCCCACGGTGCCGAGCGGCACGGCCTTGCTGGCGTATGTTGCGGGATCCGGAATCATGCCGTTGGTCTGGAGGTTGCCCAGAATGTAGCCGACATAGCGGGCGGCCCCTTCGATGGCCTGCTCGGCCGCCATCCCCGCGACGCGGGCATCCCCGGCCCGGAGTTCAAAGGTCATGGCGTGGGCAAAGTAGAGGGCCAGGCTGACCAGGCCGAAGGCGATCCAGAGGACAATGATGAAGGTGGATCCCCGGTTTGCAGAGCGGCTGTGGTGGCGGAGGATCACAGGCCACCTCCGCTGTTGGTTGAAACGAGGGGGTTGCGCGCCTGAACGACGAGGGGGACGATCAATTCCACCGGCTGCTGGTTGCGGGTGGCCGATTCATCCTCAGAGCCGGCCAGCAACTGAATGCGGACGGCGGTGGGGAGGTTGGTATCTCCCAGACTGGTGTCCCAGGAATCGCGCCACTGGCTGCCGTCGTAGCAGGAAAATTGAAGGGATTGGACATTTCCCAGCATCCATTGTTCCTCGGGCTCCTCGAGTGCGGTGGTGAGGAGGTTCCGGTTTACAAGGCGGATGAGATCCCTGCCCCCACCGGCGGTGCGTTGGGAGGCTTCGCGCAACTGGTAGCTGACCTCCTGGACATTGCCCCAGGGGAGGGAATCGCCAATCACAGCGGTGGCAGTCGAGAACTGGATGCCGAGACTTTCGCCGATCCCGCCGAGCAGCGAGCCGCAACGGAAATCGCCGGCCAACCCGCCGCTTGGGGGCATGACGCACAGCAAATCCCGCCGGATGATGTTCAGGGCCGGTTGCAGCCTGCTGGCGTTTTCAACAGTGGCGGTGGTGCGCTTTCTCAGAAGGAGTGCGCTGTAAAAGACACCGCCCATGGCTGCGAGCACAATGGCTGAAACCGTCAGTGCGAGCAGCACCTCAATCAGTGTGAACCCCCTGCCTGAGGCAGGGACGCAAACCGCCCCGGAACCGGGGGCGACCCCGGGCGGTTTCAGGTTGTGGCGTTGCAGGAGCACGTTCATGGGGTGTTCGTGGTCAGATAGGGGGTGACCTGATCAATGAGGGTGTTCAACCGCACTTTTTGATCCTGACCCTGCACCTTGAAAGCAACCTCGACCGAGATGAGCCGCATGGCGGACTGACCCTGATCGGCCGTCCACGGTTCACTGCGGAGCGTCCATTGGAACTCTTCCAGACCCTGGCGGATGGATCCGTTCTGAACGGCCTGAGAGAGATTGGTGAGCACGAGGTTTTCATTGAGCACCCGCTCGGCCACAAGTGCAGCCTCTGTTTTGCGGGCGGCAGTGACACCCACGCGGCTGGCGACGCTCAGGCCCTCCATGGCCACGGGGATCAGAATCGCCATGAACACGAGTGCAGCCAGAATTTCGGCCAGCGTGAAGGCCTGGCAATAAATCCGGCGGGCGGGGTTACCGGGCTTGCTCGCGAATTTCATATCCCAGACGGTTGCGGTTTTGGCCCACATACAAGGTGATGCCATCCCGGCCGGTCAACTTGATCACCTGCGGGCTGGATTCAGCGATGGTGCCATCCGGCAACAGGCGGATGGTGGGCATTGTTGAAGCGGCGTTGCGGTTGCGGCTGGTGGTGGAGCGGTTCCAGGGATCGGTGGAGATGGAGGCTCCGGCGACCATGTTTGTGTTGAACGTCTCCATCTGCATCTCGCTGTCCATCTCCACCTCGACCTTTTTTGAATCTTCGGTTTCGTAGCCGGGTTCGGCTGCGAGGGTCAGATGCTTTTCCGCATTGTCGAGGGTGAGGTTCATAGGCATCCCTTCGGACACCGCCCGCTCCTGGCCGTAGCGGATGAGGGCGTAGAGACGGCGTCCTTCGGAATCGAGGGAACGACCGCGAAAGAACTTTGAAAGAGCCGGGGCGGCCACGCCGAACCCGATGGTGAGGATGGCCATCACGAGGATCAATTCCAGCAGGGTGAAGGCCCTGCCGGAATGGCGGACTGCGGGGCAGGCCGGGGTTCGCAACGAACGCCCCCGCAGTCCGGTCCGGGATCCATGATGGTTCAGGTTCATGCCAGAAATTGGCCCCAAAGACAGGCGTCAGCGCTTGTCCACGGTCCAGTTTGCGATCGGGGTGTTTGCTCCCGGAGGTCCGGCGGAACTCAGATCGTAGGAGGCCGGGTTGTGTTTGCCGGGGCATTCGTAGATGTATTCGCCACCCCAGGGATCGGTGGGAATGCGGTCGGACTGGAGGTAGGGTCCGCGCCAGTTCTGGGAGTCGCGGGGCTGGACGATGAGGTCCTGGAGCCCGTTGCGGCCCCGGGGGTAGCCGCCGTTGTCCACCTCGTAGGCGTCCAGGGCCGTGCGGAAGGTGGTGATCTGGGTGCGGGCGGCCTGCTCCTTGGCCTGCTCTGTGCGGCCGGAGAATTTGGGGATGACGACTGCGGCAAGAATGCCGAGGATGACGAGCACCAGCAGCAGTTCGACGAGTGTAAAGGCGCTGCGGGCGCCCTGTTTGATTGGATGTAGTCCTGTCAGTTTCATAACCTGATGATTTGGTGTTTACTTGATGTAATCCTGCAAAGTGAAGATCGGGAGCACCATGCTGATGAAGATCGCCCCGATGAAGGCGGCGATGAGGAACAGCATGAGCGGTTCGGCAAAGGCCACAGCCGTCTTGAGTTGGCGGTCGAGATCGTTTTCCGTGACGTTGGAAATGCGGACGAGTTCCTGGTCCAGGCGGCCGCTCTCCTCCGCCACGGTGATCATTTCAAGAGCCGAGCCCGGAAACAGGCCCTTGCACGCGCCGAGGCTTGCCCCGAGTTGCCCTCCCTGCTGAACGCTCTCGATGGACTGCGCGACCGCATCGACAAGAATCTGGTTGCCCAGGGATTTCCTGGCCACGTTCAGGCCCTGCACCAGCGGGACACCGGCCCCCAGCAGGGTTCCGAGCATGCGGCAGAATCGGGCCATGGCAAATTGAGCCACCAGCGAGCCGATGATTGGGGATTTGAGCACCAGCCGTTCCCATGAGCGCCTGCCCGCCTCGGAAACAAACCAGTTGCGCAGAAGAAATCCGGCCATCACCACCACACCAAGGACGACCAGACCGTAGGAGCGGACAAGGTCGCTCAGGGCGATCACCACCTGTGTTGGAACCGGGAGAGCGCCGCCGAATCCCTTGAACACCAGTTGAAAGCGGGGAATGAAGAAGGTGAGCAGGAACACCAGCACACCCAGGGCCAGCACGAGGAGGATGGCGGGATACAGCATCGCCGTCATCACCTTTGAGCGAAGCTCCTTTTCCCGGCTTTGGAAATCGGCGATCTGGGCGAGGACAAGATCAAGGAAGCCGCCTGTTTCCCCGGCCTGCACCATCGCGACATAAACGCGGGGGAAGGTGTCGGGAAATCGTGCCATCGCATCGGCGAGGGACATGCCATCCACCACGAGGTTGTGCACCTCGCGCCAGCGGCCACTGGCAGCCGGATTCGAAGCCTCCCTGTAAAGGATCACAAGGGCCCTGCTCAGCGGCACGCCCGCTGCGAGCAGGCTGGAGAGCAGGCGGGTGAAGTTTTCGAGAGCGCGGGCGGGGATCCGGGTTGAGGGTTTGCCGAAGCCGGGGATGGCGAAGCCGGGAGTTGTAGCGGGTGTGGACGTGGTCTGGGTGGGGCCCTTTGCGGCCGTTTTTTCCTGCAGGTTCACCGGGCGCAGGCCGAGACCGGCGATCTGGGAGAAGGCCTCCTGCCGGCCGGGTGCCTCAAGCTCCCCCTCGGCGATGGCTCCATCCGCCTGCAACGCTCTGTATTGGAAGAAGGGCATCGGGTCTGTTCTTTAGGCGTGGTTTGAGGCGGTTGCGGCAGCCGCGGCCTCGCTGCTTGCGCGGGCTGTTGCCTGGGCAACCTCCTTGGCGGTGGTCACACTCAGCACCTCCTCGGCTGTGGTGATCCCCATCCGGACGAGGCGCCATCCATCCTCGGCGAGAGTGATCATTCCGCCGCGCCGTGCGGCGTCCCGGATCTGGTCGCTGGAGGCGTTTTTCAAAATCAGCTGGCGGATCTCGTTGTCGGAGTCCATCCATTCGAAGATGGCGTGGCGGCCGTAGAAGCCGGTCTGGCGGCAGTTTCTGCAGCCGACGGATTTGAAAATGGGTTGCCCGGCCGGGATCCCGACCTGAATCTTGAAAGCCATGGCGGCGGGGGAGTCATCCACCACCCTGCACTCGTTGCAGAGGACGCGGACGAGGCGCTGGGCGAGGACGGCTTCCAGCGAGGAGGCCACCAGATAAGGCTCCACCCCCATGTCCACCAGGCGGGTCAGCGCACCGGGGGCATCATTGGTGTGGAGGGTTGAGAAGACAAGGTGACCCGTGAGGGATGCCTGGACGGCGATCTGGGCCGTTTCCTGATCGCGGATTTCACCGATCAGGATGACATCCGGGTCATGGCGCAGGATGGACCGGAGCCCCCGTGCGAAAGTCAGCCCGGCTTTTTCGGAGACCTGGATCTGGTTGACTCCCCGGAGCTGGTATTCGACGGGATCCTCAATCGTGATGATCTTCCGTTCCGCATCGTTGATCTCGTTGAGGGCGGTGTAAAGGGTGGAGGTCTTGCCGCTGCCGGTGGGGCCGGTGACCAGGATGATCCCGTGGGGCAGCTGGAGCACCCGCTCGAAGCATTCCACCTCGCGCCGGTTCATGCCGAGATCCCGCATGCCGCGCAGTTTGGAGTTCTGGCGGAGGAGGCGCATGACAACCGCCTCCCCGTGAAGCATCGGGATCACTGAGACGCGGATGTCGATCTCGTTATCCTCGATGCGGACCTTGATGCGTCCGTCCTGGGGGAGGCGCTTTTCGGCGATGTTCAGGTGGCTGAGGATTTTGACACGGGAGACGATCGCGGGCTGGAAGCGTTTGATCTGTGCCGGGACCGGCACTTCCTGCAGCACGCCGTCGATGCGGTAACGGATGCGCATCTCATCCTCAAACGGCTCCAGATGGATATCCGAGGCGCGGAGTTCGATGGCATCCCGCAGCACCTGATTGACGAACCGGATGATTGAGGCGTCCTCGGCGGCCTCGTCGAGATTCGCATCGTCCCCGGAATTTTCATCCACCACCTGCAGGGATGCCTCCTCGCCGAGGGTTCCGAGGGTGTCAGCCCCGACGCCGAGACGTTTTTTCAGCTCCCGCTGAATGGTCTCGGCGATGGCGAGGACGGGCTTGAGGTTGAGACCTGTGAGGGTCTTGAGTGCATCGAGGCTCTGGGTGGCAAAGAGGCGGCTCGTTGCCACTTCCACAGTGCCGTTGACCCGCCGCAGCGGCAGCAGTTCATCCTTGAGCAGGATTCGTGCAGGGAAGAGGGAGAGCAACTGCCTGTCCGGCTCGATGTCCTCAAGCGTCGTGTAGGCCAGCCCGTATTCGCAGGCCAGCCACTTCAGAACGCTTTCCTCCGTCATTTCCGCCAGCCCTGCCTCCGTCCCGGTTCCGAGGTGTTTGGCGTCGGCGGCAGAAAGCTGCCGCCCTTGCACCATCTTCTCGAGTAGAGGTTGGGAGGATTCCGCCACGGCGGTGTTTTTGGCTGGCGCGTTCATCTTGAGAGTCCCCGTCCGCTGAATCAGAGCAGGCCGGAGATGGTTGCAATGGCTTCCTGGCGCGGGGTCAGAACCTTGCGCAGGTCAGCCTGGGCCTTTTCGAGGTCGGCCTGGTGCGCCTTGCGTGATTCCACAAACTTTGCGAGGGCCTGCTTCAGCTCGTTGGCTGAGGCCTTGCCGTCGATCGCCTTCTGGAGGGTTTCAGCCTCAGGTGATGTCTGGCCGAACATGCCGCCACCGCGCTGGCCGCGATCGGCGTTGTTGTTATCGCCACCGGGGCCGCCGCGACGACCGCCGAACATGCCGCGCATCCGGTCACCCATTGACGAGCGCTGGGCATCCATGACCTTCTGCACGAGGGGCAGCAGGGCCTTCCATTCGGCCTCGTCGGTGATTTCCAGCCGTTCCTTGGTGCCGTCGAGGATCCGTTGCTGCATTTGAGCCGGATCCCAGTTCCTGGGACCGCCACCGTTGCGTCCGCCGCCGGGGCCGCCCTGGCCACCGTTGTTATCCTGTGCGGAAGCGAGAGTTGTTGTGCCAATCAGAGCGGCCATGCCGGCCGCCATCATCCATCTATTGAACTTTGCCATAATATTGCCTGCCGTTTCTATTGTTTACCGTTTAATGGGTTGGGCGGACGCTTTGCCCGCCTGCGCCTCCCTATGCAATTGTCGTGCCAACCGAAAACCCCATACAACAGGCACATCCCGAACCGTGGGTTGTGCAACGATTGCTCGCGGGTGTGAAATTCTTGCGCACTTGGGGCGGGGAGGGGAGAGCAGATCAGGATCTGGCGTAGGGAGGTCCTGGGTTGGTTGCGCCGGGGTCTGTTGTGTGGGTTGAGACCACCCCGGGCTGGAAAACAGGCAACTCCCCGAGCGGTTGGGTATTGCATGGGAGCCGGGTTTTTCCTTCTTCTCTGCGGCTCTGGATCTCGGCGGGAGAATTTCTTTGGGGAACCGGTGAAATGGGAATCCCGGAGAAAGAAACGGCGCTTTGATCAGCCTCCGGCGAAGACGGGGCGGAAGCCGGCGGCTTCGAGGATTTTTGCGATCTCCTCCCGTTTGTCCCCCTGGATCTCGATCTGGCCGTT
>CAIWMU010000066.1 GCA_903913865.1 uncultured Verrucomicrobia subdivision 3 bacterium | reverse complement strand
CTATGACAAACTCAAGGTGAACTGGAAGGACCTTCCAAAGACAAAATTGGAAGTCCAAACCACAACGACTTTGTAGTGCCTAAATATTTCGAGGCCTGATCATCAACAACTTAACGAGGGTCGTGCGAAAGTCGGGTTAACCCCGACTCCTGGGACCAACTCCGTGCCGACTAAGCGCCCAGAGGCCAAACAATAGCGGTGGTCGGCACGACCTGCCCCAAGGCCAAACCGACCCCGTCGCTCCAGCTGAAAAAGGGGTCAACCCATAGTTTGAGTCCAGTCTTGTTCAATCACTTTCTGCGCTTTGGTCCGGCTCCAGGCGCCCCCCCACCTGGTGCCCGTGCTCGTGCAACAGGGAGCAAGAGTCCATGTCCTGGGTGCGGCCATCCCGGTGGGATGCCAGCGCAGCATGCACACGGGACGCTTCCTATCAGCCATGGCCAACACCCTGCGATCCCCTCCGGGATCGGGCATAATCTGTTCTCGTATTCCCGGGGTGTCGCTCCTCTCAACCCCGGGCTAAGGGCTTGCACGCCCTCCGGGGTGCCGGGGCGGCGTGGAGGTTTGGGGGGTAGAGGTGTGGATGGAAAGCCTTGCTCCGGTTGTGGAGGTGGCTAGAGTGGGGTGGGTTTGGACCGGCGGTCATTGAGTGGCTGGCAGGGCTGGGCATGGACCCGGCCCCATCGTATGAAAAACATTGTTTATTTTGATTTGGAAACGCAGAAATCCGCCGATGAAGTCGGTGGATGGGACAAGATTAGTGCGATGGGCATGAGCGTGGGGGTGACGTATAGCACGGGGCGCGGGACATACGTGATTTACGGGGAGAAGCAGGTGGGTGACCTGCTGAAGGATTTGCAGAGGGCGGATCTGGTGGTTGGATTTAACAATCTGCGGTTTGATTACGAGGTGCTGCACGGTTACACGGCTTATGACCTGCGGCAGCTGCCGACGCTCGACATGCTGGTGGAGATTCAAAAGAAGCTGCAGCACCGGCTCTCGCTGGATTCGATTGCAACCGCGACCTTCGGGGTGGAGAAGACGGCTGAGGGGTTGCAGGCGATTGAATGGTACCGGCAGGGGAAGATGGCGGAGATCGCTGAATATTGTTGTTACGACGTGAAGATCACCCGGATGGTTCACGAATACGGGGTGCAGAACAGGATTTTGCATTATCAGAACCGGATGGGGAAGAAGTTGAGCGTGGCGGTGGAATGGTGAGGTTCGCGACGTTCGGAAGATTACCGCCCCGGCCATGACAGATTCCCGCATAACGGAACTACGTTCCCTGCTGCCACAGGCGATGCTGCAGGATTGGGTGCGGCTTGGGTCCCGCATGGTGCGGCTGTTGAGGGATGCCCATCATCCCGCCCAGCATGATGCGATCCTGGAGCGGCTGCTGCAGCAGGCAAGGCATTCGGCCCAGTTGCGCGCTGAGCGGATGGCCTACCTGCCTGAGATTCGATATCCCACCGACCTGCCGATCATGGCGAAGAAGGATGAGATCGTGCGGGCGATTCGATCGCACCAGGTGGTTGTGGTGGGCGGGGAGACCGGTTCGGGAAAGACGACGCAGCTTCCCAAAATGTGTCTGGAGGCTGGTTTGGGGATTGAGGCAAAGATCGGCTGCACCCAGCCCAGGCGGATTGCGGCCCTTTCGATCAGCAAGCGGATTGCGGAGGAGTTGCAGGTTGAGTGGGGCGGGGGGGTGGGATGCAAGATCCGGTTTGATGACCGATCAAGCCCCCGGTCGTATATCAAGCTGATGACCGACGGCATGCTGCTGGCGGAAACCCAGGGGGATCATCTTCTTTCGGAATACAACGCACTGATCATTGACGAGGCGCATGAGCGGAGCCTGAACATTGATTTTCTGCTGGGCTACCTCAAGGGTCTGCTTGTGCGCCGGAGGGATTTGAAGCTGATCATCACCTCGGCCACGATTGATCTGGCGGCCTTTTCCAAGGCGTTTGATGATGCGCCGATCATCGAGGTTTCCGGACGGCTGTTCCCCGTGGGGGTGGTTTACGCGCCGCTGGATGAGGCGAGCGAGGAGGAGGGGGAGATGACCGTGATTGACGCTGCGGCGCGTGCAGCCGGGCAGATGCTTTGCGAGCCGGGGGATGGGGACATCCTGATTTTCATGCCGGGCGAGCGGGACATCCGGGAGACGGCAGACCTTCTTGAAGCCCGCTACAGCAACGACGCCGAGATCATTCCGCTGTTTGGCAGGCTGGCCAGCGGGGATCAGCAGCGGGTGTTTGCCCCCTCGGGAAGGCGGAAGATCGTTGTCGCGACGAACATCGCCGAGACATCCCTGACCATCCCGAACATCCGTTTTGTGATCGATTCGGGGCTGGCCCGGATCAGCCGCTACAACCCGCGCACCCGGACAAGGAGGCTGCCCATCGAGCCGGTGGCCCAGAGCAGCGCGAACCAGCGGAAGGGGCGGAGTGGCCGTGTGCGGGAGGGATTATGCGTCCGCCTCTATTCCGAGGAGGATTTTCTGGCCCGCCCGGAATTCACCCAGCCGGAGATCCAGCGGGCCAACCTGGCCGAGGTGATCCTGCGGATGAAGGCCTTTTCGCTGGGAGATATTGAGACCTTCCCCTTTTTGAATCCGCCGACCCCTGCGGCGATCCAGGCCGGTTACCGGCTGCTGCAGGAGTTGGGGGCGCTGGATGGGCAGTTGCTGCTCACACAACTGGGGAAAGATCTGGCCCGGCTGCCGATTGATCCCACCCTCGGGCGCATGCTGCTGCAGGCGCAGGGGGAGCATGCCGTGCGTGAGTTGCTGATCATCGCGGCGGGGTTGAGCATTCAGGATCCGAGGGAGCGTCCACTGGACCAGAAGGATGCGGCGGCAGCAGCCCACAAGCGGTTCGCCGATCCGCGTTCCGATTTTCTGACCCTGTTGAACATCTGGACGGCTGTGCATGAGCAATGGGAGAAGCTGCGGACCCAGAGCCAGCGGCGCAAGTTCTGCAAGGCCCACTTCCTCTCGTATGTGCGGATGCGTGAGTGGCAGGACCTGCATTCCCAACTGGAATCGGCGCTGGGGGACATCGGCACCGTGCGTTTGAATGAAAGCAACGCGGCCTTTGAGGCGATCCACAGGTCGATCCTTTCCGGGCTGCTGGGGCACATCGCGCAACGGGAGGACCGGAATACCTACAAAGCCCCCGGGAACCGGTTGATCACCCTGTTTCCCGGTTCGGCGTTATACCATCGGCCAGTGCCGGGTCCCCGGAAGCGCCATGGGGCCAAGGGGCCCGAGCCCAAGACGGATGCCGGAGGGCAGCCGGAATGGATTGTGGCGGGGGAAATCGTGGAAACTTCCCAGTTGTTCGCACGCACGGTGGCGGGAATCGAGCCCGGCTGGATTGTCGCGCTGGCGGGTCACCTGTGCAAAACCACTTATGAAAACCCCCATTGGAGCGCGGCTTCGGGCAGGGTGATGGTCGAGGAGAGGATCACGCTCTACGGCATGGAAATTTCCCGCCGGCAGGCGGCCTATGGGAACATCAATCCCGCCGATGCGACCCGGATCTTCATCCGGTCCGCCCTGGTGGAGGGGCAGTTGTTTCCCGCACCGCCGCCCGAGGTGGAGGATGAGCCCGGGGAACGGGCATCGCGGGCGATGCGGCGACGTCATTTGTCCGTTGAAAGCCGTGAAACCCCGCTGGCCCCCCGGTTCCGGTTTCTTGAACACAACCGTGCGGTTCGGGAGAAGATCGAGACGTGGCAGACCAAGGCCCGGCGCCATGATCTGGTGGATGTGGATGGCGGGTTGATGCGGTTCTACGAGGCGCAGATCGTGGAAACATCCTCCGTGGAGGAGTTGAACCGGTTGCTGGGGGCAAATCCGGGCCCGGATTTTTTGTGTGCCACCGAGGAGGACCTGCTGGGAGGGCAGAAGCTGGAGTTCGATGCCACATCCTTTCCCGACAGCGTGGAGGTGGAGGGCAGGGCGGTTCCACTGGCGTATGCCTACAAACCGGGGGAGGAGCAGGATGGGGTGACGGTCCGGATGGGGTTCAATCTTGCCCAGACCGCCAACGGTGGAAGTCTTGAATGGTCGGTGCCCGGATTGAGGGAGGCACAGGTCGGGGAATTGCTGCGGGCGCTGCCGAAGACCTTTCGGCGCGAGCTGATGCCGATGGCGCCAAAAATCGCTGAGATCGTGCGGGATCTGAGGCCCAAAGGGGCGACCCTGAAGCAGGATCTGGCCCGCTTTATCCGGGAGCGTTATCATCTGGATGTGACCGCCGATTCCTGGTCGGAGGATGCCCTGCCCAAACATCTGCAGGTGCGGGTCGAGATTCTGGATGAGCAAAGGAAGGTTGTGGCGAGCGGTCGGGATCTGGACACCCTGCGGCGCCAGATTGCCACCGAGGAGGCCAAGCGCCCACCGGCGAAAAGTGTGTGGTCTGAGTTTGCCGCACGGTGGGAGCGGCCCGGGCTGACATCGTGGAACTTCGGGGACGTTCCTGAAAAAGTGGAAATCCGGGAGCCGGATGGGAGCGCGGTGGATGCCTTTCCGGGGCTGGCTGCCGGTGAGGGGCATGTGAGCCTCCAGCTTTTTCGCACTGCCGCAGCGGCCCGCAGCGCGAGCCTGGCGGGGATACACCTCCTTTTGGAGCGGGAGTTGGGCAGGGATCTGGCGTGGATGCAGAAGGACCTGCGAGCCATGGCCGGTCTGGCCCCGTTGTTGACCGGGTTCACCACCGTGGAGGAATTGCAGGCGGGCGCTTACGAGAATTTGAAGCGGCACCTTTTCCCGGCCGAGGCATTCACTCCCCTGACGCACAATGCGTTTCAAACCGCGGCGGCCCGTGCAAAAGTGCAGCTTCCGGGGCTTGCGATGCAGTTCATGGACCGCATCGCCCCTCTTCTAAAAATGAGGCAGGAGCTGGCGCATCGCTACCGGCTGCCCGTCCCCCAGCCTGTCCGGCGGACCCTTTCTGATTTGGGCCAGTTGCAGGCATCGCCAAAGCCGCTGCCAGTTCAGGGCACGGTGGTTGCAACGGAGTTGCCGATGCTGATGCCTGCCGGATTTCTCGAGCAGTTTGCCTACGACCGGTTTGTGGATCTGCAGCGCTATCTCAAGGCACTGTCCATCCGGGCCGAGAGAGCCTCGTTGAATCCCGTCAAGGACCAGGAGAAAGCCCGACAGCTGGCACCCTACCTGGCCGCGCTGGCCCGGTTTCGTGCGGAGGCGAAAACCCCGGAGGCCCGGCAGGCGGTGCGCACCTTCATCCGCGCGCTGGAGGAGTTCAAAATATCCCTGTTTGCCCAGGAACTTGGAACGGCGTTCCCGATTTCCCCGGCCCGGTTGAACGATCTGCAGGCGAAGGTTTCGGCGGTGGTGCGGGAATGAGTGGGAACCTCCCAGCAAATGCCGGTGCCTCCGGCATGGACAAGCCCCCCGTTACGGGCCATCCTGACATGGTCATGAAGTTGGAGCTAATAGGACCGCATCCGTTCGCAGTCGATCCGCAGGGGCGGCAATTGACGCGGATCGGGACGCTGTTTCCGGCACATCGAGTGCTATACACGGCGGTTCCGGGCATCCATGCGTGGCAGCGGATCAGTTTTATCGATGAGCTGAATGCGCGGAGGGTTGCGGAGGGGCGTCCCGTTTTGACAGGGGAAGAGGAGGAGACTGTTGTTGAGAATTCCGTGGATCTGATTTTTGAGTCGGACCACATCCTCATTCGACCGGATGCAGCCAGAATGGAGTTGGCATTTGTCGGGGATGAACTGCTGCAGACGCTGGTTTCCAAGCGGCAGGTGAGGTATCTCTCCGTGTCTGATCCCCGGGTGCGGGAGGCGATCAAGGGGCGGGGCGAATGCTGGCGGCTGAGCGGGATTCCCAAGTCCAGAGAGGCCAAGGAGCGGCTGGTGATGGGGTCGAAAGTGGGGATTCATGGACTGCCGATATACTTTTATAACAGGCTTACAGGAACCCGGTGGCTGACCTATCACAGCTTTGAGGGGTTGGGGGGGCTGGAGGCGGCGAGCCTGGCGAAGCACCTGCAGGAGATTGCGGACCATTCCCAAAGCAAGAACCGGATCGACAGGCCTGAGATCGATTTTTTTGCAGCGGATCTGGGCCGGTTTGGAGGGGGGGATTTCGCCGGGGTGGATTACGAAAAACTGCCTCCTGCGGAGCTGCGTGCCTGTTATGAACAGCTAAAGGCGTGGTTCCGCTCGGCGGTGCATGAGGGTTTTCGACGGGATGACTGCCGCAGCAAACCCTGGTGCGAGCGGATGCTCTCAACACTGTTCCTGGATGGCAACGAGACGCAGTCGGAGCAACTCTGGAGCGGGCTAAGCCCGGAGTTCTTTTTGCAGGTGGACTGGCTTGCGGGAGGGCGGTTTGAGGAGGGGGAATTCCTGCTGGATTCGGTTTTCGACGAGGCCGAGGCGCATCCGGAGGACACGGATCTGCAACGCCTGTGCGATGCCCGGGCCAAGGACATCATTTTCAACTTCATCAGGGATTACGGGGATCTGAAGCAGATCAACCTCGGATGCGTCCCGGAATCACTCTCATTGGACCGCCCCCAGCAGGATGGGCGCCGGGGGGTGTTCCTTGCGGAGTTCCGGATCGCGGGCGAGCCGGAGCCGATCAAGCGGTTTATGCGGCTGCAGAAGTGGGGTGTATGGGAGCATCTGGATGAGGGGAAGAGCATGCTGCATGCGATCCAGGAAAGTGATGAATATACCGATTATTGGCTGGACCGGCGGCTGGGGTGCAGGCAGCTGGGCATGAACCTGTGCCGCAGGGTGTTGATGCGCCGCCTGAACGAGGTTTACCAGGGGAACAACCAGCAGTATCGCGGCCAGACCATCCGCACCACCTATTTTGAGCGGGAATACCTGCCCGGGATGGCGACTGACAAGGTGCCGGTGGACCGGTATCTGCGCCCCGGCTATGCCGAAAAGTTTGCGTCACTGCTGGGCCGGGCGGCGGTCGCAAGCCTGGTCGTTGGCCGCACCTTTGATGGGGTGCGATCCGCCTTTGATGACGGGGATGAGGTGGTGTGCGAGGGGGCGGATGGCATGCCGATGGATGTGATGGTCGGGGACCATAGTGGTGCGTTCACGGAATACGAGCTTCCGTTGGAGAGCTTCGCATCCCACTACGCCCGGCCGGTGAATCTCAGAGTGAGTGTCGTTCCCGATCCCACGGCATTCGCCCGGGCGTTTCTGCAGGCGTTCCGGGAACAACTTCTCCGCATTCAGGGCGATTACCTGAAGCGACGGGGCAGCTTCGAGAACCTTTTTAAGCACCGCCGCTATGATCCGGGTGGCAGCTTTGCGTTCCGCTGGGAGTGTGTGATCCACCGGTTGGGCCAGACGGATGCCCTCGCCGTGGTGGATGCCATCCGGAGCCACATCCGGCTTCCGGGGGGAGTCAAAGTGCCTACGGACTTTTAGGCTGTGGCCACCGGCTTTTGAACGTCAGTTCCGCAACCCCGGATTTGTCGAGTTCCGCCAGTCCGGCGGCGATCATCCGGTCGTATTGGGATTTGGTGGCTGTCGCGAGGGGCAGTTTCAGACCCTGACCTTTTGCCAGGGCGAGGGCAATGCCTGAATCCTTTGCAGCGTGGGCTGCCGAGAAGAAGCAGGAGTGGTCCCGGTTTTGCATATCTCCGCCGTCTGTCTTGAGGACCTGGGAATTTGCCCCTGTTTGGGAAAAGACCTCCCGGAGCATGTTCAGATCCAGGCCAAGGGCGTCACCCAATCCGAGACCTTCGGCCAGGCCTGCGGTATTGATGTTCATGACCATGTTGACGAGGGCCTTCACTTGGGCGGCCTTTCCCGCCTCCCCCACATAGCGGACCGAGGAGCCGAGTTTCTCAAGAATGGGCTGGGCCCTTTGGAAGGCGGCCATCCTGCCACCGCACATGAGGTAGAGGGAGCCATCCCGGGCCTGCGGGATGCTGGATGCCATGCAGGCCTCCAGGGATTGGGCACCGGCTTTTTCCGCCCGGGCTTGAACCCATTCGTGAACACAGGGGGTGACGGTGGCGCAGTTGATGAAGAGACGCCCCTTCGCCCGGTTCAGCAGGCCGCCTTTGTAGATTTGCTTCATGGCCGGATCGTCGGAGACCACGGTGATGATGACGTCCGCTGCCTTTGTGATTTCCGCGAGGGTTGCGGGGGCGGGGCATCCCAGTTCGGCTGCGAGAGCCTCGGCGGTTGCGCGGTGGGCGTCAAAGACGCCACTGATGGACCATCCGCATTCCTTCAGGCGGCGGGCCATGTTTGCCCCCATGCGGCCCACGCCCACGAATCCGATTTTTTCAGTCATAAAAAAGGAGGGTGATTGTTCAGACTTCCTTGACGATGCCCCAATAGACATCCAGCCGCTTGTTCAGGTAGAGCTTGACCGCCTTCAGAAGCGTCCGCGCTTCCAGCTTTTGCCCGGCGGCAACGATCTCCTTGAGAGTCATGTGGGGGCGGACATGGAAGCAATCCTGAGCGATGATGGGGCCTTCATCCAGATTCATCGTCACAAAATGGGCTGAAACGCCAATGATCTTCACCCCCTGCTCGTAAGCCTGACGGTAGGCCTGCGGTCCGGGAAAACTCGGGAGCAGGGAGGGGTGGATGTTGATGATCTTGTTTTTGTAGCGCCAGACGAAATTGGGGGAGAGGATCTTCATGAACCGGGCGAGGACCACGAAGTCGATCTCGTGCTTTTCCAACTGTTCAAGCACCGCTTTTTCGGCCGGAGCGCGGTCCTCCCAGGGGATGTGCACAAACGGGAGGTTGTGCTGGGTTGCCATTTTCTCCAGATCGCGGCGGTTCGAGATGACCAGGGCCGCATCCGCCTGCTTGAGGCCTCCGGACTTGAGGGCTGCGAGGATGGTCTCGAAACAGTGGGTCTCACGCGTGACCATGATGGCCATGCGCTGCCGCCGCCGGGGCTCCGTGAACCGGACCTTAATTTCCATTTCGAGGTCGGCCGCCAACTCGCGAAGACCTCCCGCAATCGCCTGATGCTGGAAATGGGCCTCCTTCCAGGAGGTCTGGATCGTCATGCTGAACTGGCCGCGAGTGACCTGCTCCTCAAGGGCCTCGATATTGGCCTTTTGCTGAAACAGGAAGCTGGTGATGCGGGCGACCACGCCGGTCTTGTCCCGCCCGATGACCGTGATGGTCGCAAATTTTTGATTTGTTTTGGTGGCCATTAGATGCCGGGTTTGCGGCGGGGGAAGATTACTTGATAGGATGGGGGATGTTAAGCGTTTTTGTCCTTCCACGGGTGGTTGGGCGCGGATTGGAAAAAGGGGCCTTGTTTGTAATCGTGCTGTTCCGGATTGCAGGTTGGATGAGTTGGGTTAGGGTGGCGGTATGGATATCGAGCAGATGGTTGGTCTGGCACTGGCAGTGGTTGTCATGCTGATCGGGGTGGCGGGGAGTTTCATTCCCATGCTGCCGGGGTTGCCGTTGATCGTGGCCGCAGGAGTGGTGCACCGGATGTATTTTGGGGCGCACGGGGCCAACACCCCGGTGCTGGTGATCATCGCCTTGATGGCTGTGGTGGCGTATGTGGTGGATTATGCGGCCGGGATACTGGGGGCGAAGAAGATGGGGGCAACCTGGCGGGGGGTGGTGGGGGCGGTGGTCGGGGGAATTGTGGGGCTTTTCTTCAGCCTTCCCGGGATCATTCTCGGGCCGTTTGTGGGTGCGCTGTTGCTGGAGCTGACGGGGGGGCGGGAATTCAAACCGGCAGCCAAGGCGGGGATGGGGGCGGTGCTGGGCTTGCTGGTCGGAGCGGTTGGCAAGCTGGCGATGTCCCTTGTGATGATTCTGTTGTTCATAACGAGTGTGATATTTCGTTCCACGTGAGCCGGTTTTGCATTTGATGGGGAGGGTCGCTGCCTTAGACTTGGGGCGCTTGAAGACTTTGTATGATTTCATCCCCCGGGGGGACCGTCCGGGAAATGATGAGCTGCTTGGCCGGTTTCTGGATTATGTGGAAAGCCGGAACCTGAAGCTTTATGCGGCACAGGAAACGGCGATCCTGGAACTGTTCGAGGAAAAGAATGTCATCCTGAACACCCCGACCGGCTCCGGCAAATCGATGGTTGCCGCCGCGCTGCATTTCAAGGGGCTTGTCCAGGGCAGGCGTTCGGTTTACACCTGCCCGATCAAGGCGCTGGTGAACGAGAAATGGATGAACCTGTGCAAGGAGTTCGGGCCGGAGAACGTGGGGTTGAGCACGGGGGATGCATCCGTGAACCGGGATGCCCCTATCCTGTGCTGCACGGCAGAGATTCTCGCCAATATTGCCCTTCGCGAAGGGGCGGAGGCCAATGTTCAGGATGTCATCATGGACGAGTTCCACTACTACGCCGACCGGGAGCGTGGCGGAGCGTGGCAGATTCCCATCCTGACCCTGTCCAAGGCCCGGTTCCTTTTGATGTCAGCCACCCTTGGGGACACCTCCTTTTTTGAGACGGAACTGACCGGGTTGAACGGGCGCCCCACCGCCACTGTGAGTTCGGTTGAGCGTCCGGTGCCGCTTGAACACGCCTATTCCGAACTGCCGCTGGCCACCACCCTGGAGTCGCTTGTGGCGCAGGGGCGCGCACCGGTTTATGTGGTGCATTTTACCCAATTGGAGGCTGCACAGAGCGCGCAGGATTTCACGAGCATCAATGTCTGCACGCGGGAGCAGAAAGCGGCCATCGGTGCGGCTGTGGAGGGATTCAAGTTCACAAGCCCCTATGGACCGGAGATCAAGAGATGGCTGAAGCATGGGATTGGCCTGCATCATGCCGGGTTGCTGCCCAAATACAGGGTGCTGGTGGAGCAGCTCGCGCAGAAGGGGTTGCTGAAGGTGATTTGCGGGACCGACACACTCGGGGTGGGGATCAACGTGCCCATCCGCACGGTGTTGTTCACGCGGTTGTGCAAGTTTGACGGGCAGAAGACGATGATTTTGAGCGCGCGCGATTTTCATCAGATTGGCGGGCGGGCGGGTCGCAAGGGGTTTGATGATCGGGGGTGGGTTGTGGCGCAGGCTCCCGAGCACATGGTTGAGAACCTCAAACTGGAGGAGAAGGCAGCGCGGGATGGCAAGAAGTCGGTGAAGCGCAAGCCGCCTGAGAAGAATTTTGTAAACTGGGACAAGAACACCTTCCTGAGATTGATCTCGGCGACACCGGAGAAGCTCACCTCACGGTTCCAGGTCAGCCATGGCATGTTGCTGAATGTGCTGAGTCGAAAGGGGGACGGTTGCAGGGCGATGCAGAGCCTGATCTCGAGGTCGCATGAGTCCCCGAAGGCGAAGAAATCCCACATCAAGCGGGCCTGGCAGTTGTTTCGTTCCCTGCTTGACCGGCGGATTGTGGAGTTCATGCCCGTGGATGAACATGGGGCTTATTTGCGGGTGAACGTCGATCTTCAGGATGATTTCTCGATGGACCAGACCCTCTCGCTCTACCTGCTGGAGACGCTTCCTTTGATAGATCCCCAGGCCCCTGACTATGCCCTTGTCGTGTTGACGCTTGTGGAATCGATCCTCGAAAACCCGGAGGTCATCCTCCGCAAGCAACTCGACAAGCTCAAGGGGCAGAAGGTTGCCGAGATGAAGATGGCAGGGATTGAATACGACGAGCGCATGGAGGAGTTGGAGAAGCTGGAGCATCCGAAACCCAATCGTGAATTCGTTTACTCCACCTTCAACGCGTTCTCGGATCGTCATCCCTGGGTTGGTCAGGACAACATCCGGCCCAAATCGATAGCGCGGGAGATGTTCGAGACCTTCCGCTCCTTTTCCGATTATATCCGGGATTACGAACTGCAGCGGGCGGAAGGGGTGCTTTTGCGGCACCTGAACAGTGTTTACAAGGTTCTGTCCCAGACGGTGCCTGATGCTGTGAAGACCGATGAGGTCCGGGAGATGGAATTGTATCTGACCACCATGCTGCGGCAGGTGGATTCAAGCCTGCTGGAGGAGTGGGAGAAGATGAAAAATCCGGGTTATCAGGCTGTGGCCACGCAGGAGGTGCGTCCGCCCGGTGCGGAGGAGGCGGCGAAGGATGTGACCCGGGATGTCAAAGGCTTTACTGGCGCGATCCGGATCCGGATTTTCAATTTTCTCCGTGGACTGGTTAATCAGGACCTTGATGCCGCGCTCCTGCATCTCAGCAAGGTTGAGGATTTGGAGGGGCAGCCGTGGACCGCCCCCAGGCTGGAACAGGTGCTGATGGATTACCACAAGGAGAACGAGCGGATCTGCCTCGACCCTAATGCGAGGAATGCGCGGCACACCTACGTGGTGGTTGCGGAGGATAAGAAGAGCTGGCGGGTGCAGCAGATGCTGATCGACCCGGAGGAACACAACGACTGGGTTGCGGAGTTTGATGTCGATCTGCAGGCCTCCCGCGAGGCAGGGGAGCCGGTGATCCGGTTGGTGAGAATCGGCGGCTTGCAGCGGTGATCACCGACCCGGATGGGCGGCCGGACTGCTCAGACCGGTTGCTGCTGTGCCAGACAGGTGGGGCAGATGCCGTGAGTCACACTGCCGCGCGACTTGTTCATGATGTAGAGTTCCGGGCTCATCCAGCTGCCATCACTGTCGCGGATCCGCTTGCACCAGGCGCAAACCGGCAGCAGGCTTTGCAGGGTTTTTACCTCCTGCAAGGCTGCCGCCATTTTGGCTGAGACCCGACGCAACTCAAGGAGTGTCATGAGTTGGCGGGTCAGGGCCTTCATGGCCTCGCTTTGTTCGGGGGAAAGTTGCCGTGGGGTGCGGTCGATGGCACAGAGCGATCCCAGCGCGTAACCCTCGGGTGTGATCAGCGGAAAACCGGCGTAGAACCGGATGTGGGGTGCGCCCTGAACGAGAGGGCTGTCCGCAAATCTATAGTCCCGGGTGGCATCGTCCACAACCATCGGTTCATCCGCCAGAATTGTGTTTGCGCAGAAGGAGATGTCGCGCCCTGTCTCCTGAGCCTCCAGCCCGATCCGGGACTTGAACCACTGGCGGGCATCGTCAACCAGAGAGATGGTGGCCATGGGGACCTGACAGACGTAGGCTACCAGATGAACGATGTCGTCGTAGGAACGTTCTGGTGTCGTGTCCAGAATGTTGTAGGCGTGGAGGGCGGCGAGGCGTTCTGTCTCGTTCGCTGGTTTTGGGGGAATGATCACAGGGACCTCCGGGATTTTCTTGCTGCTAAAATGATTTGAGCCAAGTGTAACGGCTTGATCGTGGTAGATGGGTCACCTTTGCCGGATTTGGGGGTTTTTGTCATATAGGATCAGCCGCCCTGTCCGGTTGCCGGGAGATTCTTCATCTGAGAGAACATGAGTGGGGTGCCTTCGGATTTTGGAACATCGAAAGCAGGAGCAGCCCAGCCACAACGTAAACCGGGAAACGAATCCCACGATAACTCCACAAAGATCACCATGTCTTTAGCTTAACCCAAGAATCAATTTCGGCAAGGGTCTCAACCCCGGCTGGATGACTGGCTGGCAAAATAATCATCCGGCCAGGGGATCAAGTTGCTGCGGAGTCCGATTCCCAACGGGGCATGGTTCCGTTAGAATGGTGCGGAGATGGCTGAGCGATTGCCCATTTATGAGGTTGAGGGAAGGCTGGTGGACGTGCTGCGCACGGACCGCCGGTTGCTGCTTTGCGCCCCGACGGGTTCCGGCAAATCAACCCAGGTGCCCCAGATGTTGCTGGATCACGGGTTGCTGGGGAATGGACAGGTGGTGGTGCTGCAGCCCCGCCGGATCGCGGCCCGACTGCTGGCGCGACGGGTGGCTGCCGAACGGGGTGTTGAATTGGGTGGGGAGGTGGGCTACCAGATCAAGTTTGAAAACCGTACGACCCGGGAAACCCGGATCCGCTATGTCACCGAGGGGATCCTGCTCCGGCAGATGCTTCAGGATCGGCGGTTGGAGCGGGTTTCAGCCATCATTTTCGATGAATTTCACGAGCGGCATCTGCATGGGGATGTCACCCTGGCGCGGGCGTTGGAGTTGCAGGAAACTGACAGGCCCGATCTGAGGCTGGTGGTGATGTCCGCAACGCTTGATCTGGCGGCTTTGGAGCAGTATCTGGCACCCTGTCCAATTCTAACTTCGGAGGGGAGGCAGTTTCCGGTCCAAATAGAATACAGTTCCACTCCGGGATATCTGGACAAGCGTGCGGTATGGGATCAGGCGGCGGATGCCTTTGCCGAATTTGTCGGGTCGGGTGGTGCCGGGGATGTCCTGATCTTCATGCCGGGCGGGTTTGAGATCGGGGAGACGCTGACCGCCCTGCGTCGCCGCCCGGAATCGCGCGGCTTTTTGCTGCTGCCCCTGTATGGGGAACTGGATGCCCGGGAGCAGGATCAGGCGGTGGCCCGGCATGAGCGGCGGAAGGTGGTGGTGGCGACGAACGTGGCGGAAACCTCCCTCACCATTGACGGGATCACATGCGTGATTGACTGCGGGCTGGCGCGGATTGCGAGGTATGATCCGCACCGGGGCATCAACACATTGTTGATCGAGAAGATCAGCCGTGCATCAGCGGATCAGCGGGCAGGGCGGGCGGGGCGGACAGCTCCAGGAATGAGCCTCCGCCTTTGGTCCCGGGAGGAGCATGGCCACCGCGCCGCGCAGGAATTGCCAGAGATCAAGCGACTTGATCTGGCAGAGGTGGTTCTTGCGCTGAAGGCGGCCGGGGCGGGAAACCTGAGGAAATTTCGATGGCTTGAACCGCCTGATCCGGTGGCACTGGAGCGGGCGGAGGAATTGTTGATGGATCTGGGGGCGCTGCTGCCGGTTCGGGATGGTTCGGAACCGGTGGATGGACCTTGTGACACGGTCATCACCGATGTGGGGATGCGGATGCTTGCGTTCCCGCTCCATCCGCGCTACTCGCGGATGCTGCTGGCGGCGGAGGATCAGGGGTGCGTGCACCAGGCATGTCTGGTTGCCGCACTGACACAGGGGCGGGAGTTGCTTGTTCGCAGCACGGAACCTGCGGTGATGAACCGACGTGAAGAGTTGGCAGGTTCGACGGCGCATGGGGATTTCGGCGTGCTCATGGGGGTTTGGCAGGAGGTTTCGGCACGGGGATTCCACCCGGATGTGTGTCGTGCGCTCGGAGTGAACGGGGTTGCCGCGCGTCAGGTCAGGCCGTTGCTGGATCAGTTTCTCGAGATTGCGCGGGATCAAGGGCTGAACGTGCAGCCGGGGAACCCGCCGGTGGATGCTTTGCGCCGATGTGTGCTGGTCGGGTTCAGTGACCGGGTGGCGCGGCGGCAGGGGGACAGGGAACTGCGCTTTGAGATGGTGCATGGTCGGCGGGGGGTTCTGGTCCGGGAGAGTGTGGCGCGTGAATGTCCGCTGCTCGTGGCGGCAGAGATCAGGGAGGTGGAGGGACGGGAGAAGAGTGTGAGCACGATGCTGAGCCTGGCCATGCCGGTTGAGGAATCCTGGCTGACTACCTTGTTCCCCGGAGACATCACCGGGGACTTGAGGGTGTTTTATGATGCGACCTCCCGCCGGGTTCAAGCCGAGGAAAACCTCCGGTTCCGGGGGTTGGCTTTCACCACCCGCAGAGTGGATCCGCCTCCGGCGGACGAGGCTGCCCGGTTGCTCGCCCAGGAGGTGATGTCGGGACGGCTGAGTTTTGAACAGTGGGACGATACGGTGGAACAGTGGATCATCCGCCTGAACCTGCTGAGCAAGTGGTGTCCTGAATTGGAGTTGCCCCCGCTCAATCCGGAGGACAGGCAGGCCCTTGTGGAGCAGATCTGCCACGGTTCCCACAGCGCCAGAGACTTGAAGGATCTGCCGGTTAGGGAATCGGTAAGGGGCTGGTTGAGTGGCGGGCAGCAGGCGCTGCTGGAAAAGCATGTTCCGGAGCGGTTGACCCTTGCAAATGGCCGCACTCCAAAAATCATCTACGATGCCTCGAATCCGCCGCATATTGCGATCCGGATCCAGCACCTGTTTGGGGTGGGCCAATCCCCACGCATCGCGATGGGGCGTGTGCCGGTGGTCCTCCACATTCTGGCCCCCAGCATGCGTCCCGTGCAGGTCACCCAGGACTTGCAACGGTTTTGGTCCGAGCACTACCCCCGGATCAAGCAGGAATTGCAGAGGAAGTATCCGAAGCACGAATGGAGGTGACCGGGAGGTCGATTGCCGCTGAATTGATGAGGGTGGGATGGAATCACCGGCAAACCTCCTCAGGAATGGACCAGATTGCTGTAGGCCATTTGCAGCCGTCTCGTGATGGGGGATAGCTCACAGGATTGGTTGTCCCATGCCCTGACCTCCACAATTCCCAGCGTACTGAGGGTGCAGAAGACCCCCGAGGCCTCTCGGGCGCGTTGGGGCGGGGTCAGACATTCCTGCAAACGGATACCCAAATGGCAGCAAAGCTCCCCCACGACAGCCCGCGTGATGCCCGGCAGGAGGCCGGTCGATTCGGGCGGGGTGAGGATGGTTTCCGACTCGATCCAAAAGATGTTGCTTGCGGAGCCTTCGGCGAGTGAGCCTGAACTGTCCAGAAGGACCGCCTCATCCGCGCCAGCCCGGGAGGCTTCGCCTTTGGCCAAAACCTGACGCAGCTTGTTCCCGCTCTTGAGGGAGTCCAGACCGATCCCGGAGGGGATTCTCTGACTGGCAGTCATGAGCTTCCATTTGGTGGCGGGGCCCTCAGGAATCGGGTGCAGGGTGAGGGTGTAGATGGGGGTATCCGCCCCCACTGGAGAATATCCACGCAAGCCCACTCCCCTGGAGATGGTCAGCCTCAGCACTCCCTCCGGGAGTCCGTTTCGCAGGACGAGTTCCTCCGCCTTGCTCAGGAGATCCGCCTCTGACCAGGGGATCCGCATCTCCAGCATCGATGCCGAAGTTGTGAGGCGGACCCAGTGCGAATGCCAGCGGAAGATCCGACGATGCGTCACCCGCATCGTTTCGAAAAGGGAATCACCGTAGAGAAAGCCCCGGTCAAAAATCGAGATTTTGGCATCTTCCGCCGGCATGAAGAGCCCATTGAGGCAGACCTGCATTATTCGACCCCCTCCAGCGCGGTGATGTTGAGACTCGTTTGGGGAAGAACCTCCGGGGACTGGGCAGGGTCGGCCCCGAGGCATTCCAGGAATCCGCGGGCCTTCGCGAGGGTTTCCTGATATTCCGCTTCAGGGTCGGAGTCGGCGACGATCCCGGCCCCGGCATGAAAGTAGGCCTGGCCGTTGTGTGTGACTGCCGTGCGGATAACGATGCTGAGCTGGCTTTCGTGATTGAAGCCGATGTAACCGAGTGCCCCAGTGTATGCTCCCCGGCTGACAGGTTCCAGCTCATCAATGATTTCCATGGCGCGGAATTTGGGTGCGCCCGTGATGCTGCCTCCCGGGAAGCAGGAGGCAAGGGCCGAGAGGTGGGAAATTTCGGGACGGAGCCTGCCCTCGACGGTTGAAACAAGGTGGTGCACGTGGGTGTAACGCTCCAGGCGGGCCAGCTCCGGCGTTTGGACAGACCCATACTCACAGACCTTTCCCAGATCGTTCCGCAGCAGGTCGGTGATCATCACCAATTCCGCTAGTTCCTTGGTACTCGTCTGCAGCTCGTAACTGAGCTGGGCGTCCCGGGTCGGATCAGCGCTGCGCGGTCGGGTGCCCTTGATTGGGCGGGTTTGCACATGGCGTCCTGAGAACTTCAGAAACTGCTCAGGGGAGGCGGAAACAACCGAGAAACGATCCCCCTGAAGGAATCCGGCGAATGGGGCAGGCGAAAAAGCACTGAGTCGTTCGAAAAGGGCCCAACCGGAACCATTCCAAGGGCCTTGCAACCGATGCGACAGGTTGACCTGATAGATATCGCCCGCTTGGATGTAATCCTTGGCCCGGCGCACCGCCGTGACAAACCCGGCGCGACTCATCGAGGAATGAACCAGGGCACTCTCGTTGGATGCTTGATCAGGTGGAGTATTGGTCTCCCTGGAAGGATGCGTGCGCTCTGTAGCAATATCTCCCGTGTGGTGTGGGGCATCTCCGGGTGGTCTGCAGAGGGCAGCCTGCCAGAAATCGAGTTGGGCTTGCGCCTGATCCTGAGTGCGGGAACCGTCTGCTGTAAGGCCGGTTGCGATGATATGGCAGGCTCCCAATGCATTGTCGAAGACAACCAGTGAGGGGTAGAATCCCACCTGACAATCGGGCAGACCAAGATCGTTGCGGCAACGGCGGGGGAGCTTCGGCTCCACGAAGGTTCGCAAGTCGTATCCCCAGTAGCCAAAGCAGCCGCCGAGTGGGAATGGAACATCCAGATCGTGCGGCAGTTCGTAGCGCAGGAGGAGGTTTTCGAGAATTCGCCAGGGATCCCCAAAAAGTTCGACAGCCGGTCCGGATCCTTCAAGCGTGCAGTGGGACCCCCGGGAGCGGAAGGTCTGGCATGGTCGGGCTGCGACGAACGAATAGCGGGCGGGAGCGGCCTGGCAGGATCCGCTTTGCAGCAGGATCAAACCCGGTTCCCCGCGCAGTCCCCCGGCGAGAGACTCGGGGGTGTGCGCCGTGCTCACAGCATGAATGGCGGACCGCATGTTGAGGTGGAGGTTACTGCCGGGGAGGATCCGGGTCAATTCACCCGGAGCGGGGTCTTGCCCGTGCCGGACCCGTTTTTTGGCCGTGTCAACGCTAGCCAATGCCTGGATGGCCTGATATGATCTGGGGACCGATGAGCAAGCAGACCAGTGGCGGAATTTATGGCTGGGTGGAAGGTCTGGGGCAGGTGGCGATCCTGGCCCGGGAGGCCTTCGGCTCGCTTTGCTCAAGAAAGCTCTCATGGGATGACCTGATGTATCAGATCTATTTCATCGGGTGGAAGTCTCAGTCGGTGGTTCTGGTCACTGGAGCTTTTACAGGAATGGTTCTTGCAGCGCAAACCTACTTTCAATTTCACAAGGTCAAGATGGACACTGCCACGCTGGCCGTTGTAAGCGTTTCCATGTGCAGTGAACTGGGGCCTGTTTTGACTGCCTTGATGGTGGCCGGTCGCGTTGGGGCGGCCATTGCCGCAGAGTTGGGAACCATGCGCGTGACGGAGCAAATTGATGCCTTGCGCACGCTTGCGACCCATCCTGTTGATTATCTGGTGGTGCCCCGCCTGCTCGCACTGCATATTGCGCTGCCATTGCTGACAGTGGAGGCGATTTTTGTCGGAATCCTCGCCGGATATGGTGTAGGAACCCGATTGCTGGGGATTGATGGAGTGTATTTGTATGCCAACATGGTCAAATACACGGGCGGCACGGATGTGTTGATGGGGCTGATCAAGGCGCTTATTTTCGGGGGAATCATCGCGATGGTCGGGTGCTACAAGGGCTTGAACTGCGGTGAGGGGGCCGAGGGGGTGGGGCGTGCCACGACTGAAGCGGTTGTCTATTCCTCCATCACCATTCTGATCTGCAACTTTTTCCTGACGCTTTCGCTCACCCGATTAATGAATTCGCTATGATCGAGGTGCGTGAACTAAAGAAGAGTTTCGGCCCAAACCCGATCCTGAACGGGGTGAATTTCACCATTCAGGATGGCGAGTCGGTGGTGATCATTGGACGAAGTGGAGGAGGCAAGAGTGTGCTGCTCAAGCATTTGGTCGGTCTGCTCCAGCCGGATTCCGGGCAGGTATTGATCGATGGGGAGAACATCGTGGGGATGAATGAGCGTGAACTGCTGCGTGTCCGGGGGCGGTTTGGAATGTTGTTCCAGGGGGCGGCGCTATTTGACTCGATGACCGTGGCTGAGAACATTGCATTCGGCCTGCGCCGGTATGGGCAACTCTCTTCCGGGGAGATCGAAAAGAGGGTTTCGGAGGTGTTGCGGAGGGTGGAGTTGCCTGGAACGGAAAGCAAAAAGCCAAGTGAACTCTCCGGGGGGATGAGAAAGCGGGTCGGGTTGGCACGTTCAATCGTTTACAATCCGGAAATCGTTCTTTATGACGAGCCGACCACCGGTTTGGATCCAGTGGTCTCGGATAGCATCGACCAGTTGATCCTGAGAGTTCGGAACGAAATGAAAGTCACAAGTGTTGTGGTGACCCACGACATGCGCAGCGCCCGGCGCCTTGGTCAGAGAATTTTAATGCTGCACAAGCAGCGGATTTACGCAACCGGGACGGCCGAGGAAATCTTCAGTTCCACCGACCCGGTGATACGAAATTTTGTGGAGGGGGTATCTGACCCTAAGGAGCAAAAGTAATAGAATGAAAAAAGGGACTGATTTCATAGTAGGAGTTTTTTCTGGTTTAGCGTTGGCAACGTTGGCTGGTTTGTTGTTGATGTTCAGCAAAGGGGCATCGCCGATGACTCCCACCTACGACATCCTGATGCGATCCACCGACGTGGCCGGGTTGAAGCAGAATGCAGGTGTTTTGATGTCGGGTGTGCAGGTGGGCCGCGTGGCAGCCCTCAACCTTGGGGATGGGGGCAAATATGTCACGGTCACGCTGCGAATCTACAAATCCTACCCGGTCCACAAGGACGCAAGGTTCCTCGTTGAGCAATCCGGATTTCTTGGGGACCAGTATATCGCCGTGGTGCCAACCCAGAACAAGGCAGACCTGTTTGTGGGAGGGGACACCGCATCGGCGGAGCCCCCCTTCAACCTTCAGGAAGTGGCCAAATCTGCCGGCAGTTTTGTGCAACGGCTGGACGAGACTGCAAAGAAACTGGATGATGCCATTGTGGAGGTTCGGCGCACGCTCCTGAATCAGGATACCCTGACCAACCTTTCGTTGACGATCGGCAACCTTCGAACCGTTTCTGAGAGGGCCCTTAAGAGCCTGGATACTCTGAACGCTCTTGTGGAAACGAACAGTCCTGCGTTTTCAGCCGCCAGCAGCAACCTGGTGGTGTTCACGGATGAGTTGAACCTTTTTGCAAACAATTTGAATGGGTTGTTAAAGACCAATACTCCCGGGGTGAATGCCACGATTCAAAACGTCCAGGCGTCAACCGAGTCTTTGAAGTTCCTGATGGGGGATATGAATGCGGGCAAGGGTCTGGCAGGGAGTCTGGTGCGCAACGAGGGGTTGTCCTCGAATGTGTCCCGGATCGCTGAGAACCTGAGTGTGACAAGCAGCAACCTGAACCACCTCGGTTTGTGGGGGATTCTCTGGAAGAAAAAGGAGCCGCATGACCGCCCGCCCGTTCCGGCGGAGAAACTGGTCTCTCCGAGAGAATCCCGGCAAAATTGATTTATGGCACTCTGGGTCATACGGATACTGTTTTTGGCGATGTGTTGCACAGCTGGTTATGCTGTGAGTCAGGTGCGCCCCGAGTATGTGGGGGGGCCTTATTCAGGGTTGTTGGGAGCGATCATCGGTTTCGGGTTTGGCTGGCTGCTGATTGCCGTGGACGAGATGCTGAAGGGGTTCTCGTTGCGGGCCTTTTCAGCGACGACCTTCGGGCTTTTATTGGGGACGGTTGTGGCGCAGTTGATCGACCATTCGGGGCTGTTTGAAAATGCCGATGAGGCCACCCGCTGGCTCATCCGGTTGTGTCTGTTCCTGAGTTTCGGGTACATCGGCATCGTGCTGGCGATGCGCAGTAACAAGGAGGATTTTTCACTCATCATTCCGTATGTCCGGTTCGCTCCACAGAACAAACCGGAGAACCTGCTCCTGCTGGATACAAGTGTGATCATCGACGGGCGCATTGCCGACCTGCTCGAGTCCAATTTTATTGAGGGAATCGTCATTGTGCCCCGTTTTGTCTTGAAGGAGATCCAACAGGTGGCTGATTCGGCAGACCCCCTGAAGCGGGCGCGCGGGCGGCGTGGGTTGGAGATGCTGAACCGCATCCAGCGCAACCAGAAGTGCGAGGTGAAAATCCACGACGGGGATTTTCCGGGGGAGAAAGAGGTGGATACCAAACTGGTCCATCTCGCACGCAACCTGAATGCGAAGCTTTTCACAAATGACCACAACCTTGGGAAGATCGCCGAGTTGCAGTCGGTGAAGCATGTGAATTTGCACGACATGGCCCGTTTCATGAAGGCCAGCCTGCTCCCCGGGGAGGTGGTCAGCATTCGCATCGCACGGGATGGCAAGGACAAGGGGCAGGGGGTGGGTTATCTGCCGGATGGCACGATGGTGGTGGTGAACAATGCGCAAACGATGATCGGGCAGCAGGTCGATGCGGTGGTGCAGAGCACCCTGCAGACCGGTGCGGGGATCATCGTCTTTTCCGATTTGAAGGTGCCGCCTCCTGCTGTGTGAGCTATGTTGTAGCATGCAACCGACTACCGTTTACAGCGCGTTCAGTCCCGCCGATGCACATCTCATCCGATCCCAGCTGGAGGCTGCTGGTTTTCACGCCATTGTCACCCACGAACTTTCATCGTTGAGCATGGAGGGCTATGCGATGGCGGCCGGCGGAATTCTGGTTCAGGTGCCCGAGTCGGAGGGGGGCGATGCCCTGGAGTTTTTGGCCTCTGCAAGGGATTCTGCCCCTTCCGATGAATCCAATCCCACTGAACCTGAATGACAAAACCCACCCCGATCAAATTATTCTCGAAGCTCAAGGCGGAACTTCCTGCAGACGAGCTTAGCATCAACCCTGAGGTTCTTGCCGCGCACGCTGGGGACAAATGGTTTGCATCCCATTTGCCGGACCTTGTGGCCCTGCCACGCTCCACAGAATCGGTGGCCAAGGTTCTGCGGTTTGCGAACCGGAACCGGATTCCTGTGACGGCGCGGGGCGCGGGACACGGGTATGTTGGGGGTTGTGTGCCGGTGAACGGGGGAATTGCACTTTCCTTGGCCCGGATGAACCGGATTCTGGAGATCAATCCACGGGATTTTGTGGCGGTGGTTCAGGCCGGGGTTGTCACCCGGGATCTCCAACAGAAGGTTGAAAAGCGGAATCTGTTTTATCCTCCCGATCCAGCCAGCCGGAAGGAGAGTTCGATAGGCGGGAATATTGTCACGAATGCGGGAGGTCCCCGCTGCCTGAAGTATGGGGTGACGAGGGATTATGTGATGGGGTTGGAGGTGGTTCTGGCGGATGGGGAGATTCTCAAGCTAGGTGGTCGAACCCACAAAAACAAGACAGGTTTTGAGCTGCATAGGCTCTTTGTCGGTTCTGAGGGCCTTTTAGGGATTGCAACAGAAGCCACGTTGAAATTGCTTCCACTGCCGCCTTTCCGGTCGTGCATGGCGATTGGTTTTGGGCGGATGCGCGATGCAATCCGGAGTCTGCATGCGATTTTTGCGGCAGGGTTCCTACCAGCCGCTCTGGAGGTTGCGGATGAGTTCACTCTGGAAGCCGCGTTTCGTCGCACCGGGAGCAAGCGCTTGCAGGGTTGCCGTGCCCACCTGATCGTCGAATTGGACGGGCAGGAGGCTTCGGTGCGATCGGAGATCCGGACGCTTCAGAAGTTGCTCGGCCTCCAGAGCCCGCTCTTTCTGGAATCCGGGTTCGGAGCCAAGGCTTGCGAGGAGGTGTGGCAGATCCGGCGGGAGTTCTCTTATGCGTTGCGCGACACAGGTTTAACGAAGCTCAACGAGGATGTTGTGGTGCCCCGGAGCCGGTTGGAGGACTTGTTTCGCTTTGCTGCCCGGCTTCAACGGAAGCATGGTCTGCAGGTGGCCTGCTTCGGGCATGCAGGGGATGGCAACATCCACACCAATATCATGGTGGATTTTAATCAGCCCGGGGCGAAGGAGCGCAGCCAGGCGGCTTTGGACGAACTGTTTCAACAGGTTCTTGCCTGGGGAGGAGCCATCACCGGCGAGCATGGGATAGGCATCGCCAAAAAGCCGTGGTGGCCCTTGGCTGTGTCGCCGGGTGTGCTTGCCCTCCACCGGACGGTGAAGGCGGCATTGGACCCGGCAGGAATCCTGAATCCGGGAAAATTCCTTTGACCGGCCCCGGGGTCACAGGCTCCGGGCCGGGAAGTTCGTTACAAAAATGTAATCGTTTCGTAGTGAACGAATCGAGGGGTTGGTGCGTCTGAATGGGCATGAACAGGGAAGTAGAGACACTCAAACATCCACTCGCCAAGTCGCAACTTTGGCAGCTGGAGACCGGTTATCTTTTGATCGATGATCTTGGCCCGCGGCATGTTCACTACAAGCTTATCACCCATCCCGGGAGGCGCCTTGCCGCCACCCGGATGATCCGGATCGAGGGGTTGGTGGCATTTCTTGCCAATCAGGAGGCAAAATTGGTCCCCCCAGTGCAGACACTGGCAGCTTGAACCGGGTTTCTGCAAAGAGATTGAGTTCACCGGGCATCCTCCTAAAATCGCATTCATGACATTTGAGCTTTTGACCTGGCTGCAGCGCGGATCACATTTTCCGCTTATGGTTGCAGGAATCACTCTGGCGTTCGCTGTTACCGCAACCGGTGCCGACAAGCCGGCTCCCGCCGAGGTTCGCCACCCCGGAGAGCCGGTTGACCCATACCTCTGGCTGGAGGATGTCACGGCGGATAAGTCCCTTGATTGGGTGAAGGCGCAAAATGCCCAGAGCACCGCTGAACTCCGGGCGCGCCCTGAATACGAGCCGATCCGCCAGCAACTCTTGAAGATTCTGGACTCCAAGGAGCGGATTCCGGGGGTGGCAAAGCATGGGGCCTGGTATTACAACTTCTGGAGGGATGAGAAAAATCCCCGGGGCATCTGGCGCAGAACCAGTCTGGAGGAATACAAGAAGCCGGCCCCGGCCTGGGAACTGGTCATAGATCTTGACCAACTGGGCACCACTGAGAAGGAGAACTGGGTGTGGAAAGGCTACAGCGTCCTCTACCCGTCCAATGACCGGTGTCTCGTTCAGTTATCCCGTGGCGGGGCTGATGCGGTGGTGGTCAGGGAATTCGACCTGGTTAAAAAAGAGTTCGTTGCGGATGGGTTTTTCATCAAGGAGGCCAAGACCACGGCAAACTGGAAGGATCGGGACAACCTCTATGTCGGGACCGATTTCGGGCCGGGATCACTCACCAGTTCGGGATACCCACGGATTGTGAAGCGGTGGAGCCGTGGCACGCCCCTTACCAACGCGGTGCAGGTTTTTGAGGGGAAGCCGGGGGACGTGAGTGTGCACGCTTCCGTTGAGCATGATCATGGTATTGTTTACGAGCGGATCGACCGCAGCCCCAGCTTTTTCACCAGTGAAGAGTTTGTGCTGCGAGATGGCAACTGGGTTAGAATCGAAAAGCCGGATGATGCGACGGTGGGGACGTTCGGCAAGCAGATCATCATTCGTTTGCGCTCTGACTGGACGGTAGGTGGGAAAACCTATCCTTCCGGCGGGGTGTTTTCCTGTGATTTCGAGGCGTTTCTCAAGGGTGAACGCAAGTTCGCCGTGCTGTTCGAGCCCGGTCCGCGAAAAAGCCTCGCCGGCATGAGCGAGACGAAAAACTACATCATTTTGAATGAACTGGAGGATGTGAAGAACCGTCTCTATGTGCTCGAGTTGAAGGATGGCACGTGGAGCCGCACGCCGCTGGATGCCCCCCGCTTTGGTTCCATCTCCGCCTCGGCTATTGATTCGCATGAATCAGACGACTATTTCCTAAGTGTCACGGACTTCCTCACCCCCACGAGCCTGTATCTTGCCAAAGTCGGGGTTGATGGGCGGGAGAAAATTAAGAGCCTGCCATCCATGTTCAATGCTGATGGGTTGGAGATTTCACAGCAGGAGGCGATTTCCAAGGATGGAACAAAAATTCCCTATTTCATGGTGAGTCGGAAGGGTATGAAGCTGGATGGAACGAACCCGACCCTTCTCTATGGCTACGGGGGATTTGAGATTTCGATGCTGCCCAACTACAACGCGGGAGTGGGTGGATCCTGGCTGGAGCGAGGTGGTGTTTATGCGCTGGCGAACATTCGTGGTGGCGGGGAATTCGGCCCGAAATGGCATGAAGCAGCCCGCAAGAAGAACCGCCAGCGGGCCTACGATGATTTCATCGCTGTGGGGGAAAACCTTGTGGCCCGAAAGGTTACATCACCCCGCCACCTTGGGATTCAGGGTGGATCAAACGGCGGGCTGCTGATGGGGGTCATGCTGACCGAGCGTCCGGATCTGTTCCATGCCGTGGTTTGCCAGGTGCCTCTTCTCGATATGCGCCGGTTCAACAAGCTTCTCGCGGGTGCCAGTTGGATGGCGGAATATGGCAATCCAGACAAGATTGAGCAGTGGGAATATATCAAGAAGTATTCCCCTTATCAGAATTTGAAGCCGGGAGTGAAATACCCCCGGGTGCTTTTCACAACATCCACGCGGGATGACCGGGTGCACCCGGGGCATGCGCGCAAAATGGTGGCCCGCATGAAGGAGCAGGGGCACGATGTTCTTTATTACGAGAACATTGAGGGGGGCCATGGCGGTTCAGCCAACAACAAGCAGTCGGCTGAGATGTCGGCCCTGGCCTACACCTTTCTGCTGAACGAGTTGAAATAGCCCTTTTCGACGGGAAACAGGGATTCCCCGGCATCTGCCGTCAGCCTCGATGCTTGAGGTTCACGGGATGTGGTGACGGGAGATGGATGAGTTTGCGGCTGCATCGATTGTATGGATGCAGCCGCACTTTTTTTCGATTAACACTACCGGCGAGGAGGGGAATAGAGTGGGGGCATGAAAACAAACATGTTCTCCCGGTTCCTCGTGAAAATCTCAACAGTGGCGTTCTGTGCCGCTCTTGTGACGATCGCTGCCATTGAATTGTCGATCAGCAGTGACTTTGCAGCGCAAATCGGACAGGCAACAGCCCGGGTCTCCCTGGTGCCCATGGCTCCGAGTGTGAACATTCCTGACATGATGGGGCTCGTCCGTTGAAAGAGGCCCCGCGATGGGTGATCTGTTTATCTGTTGGGGAGTGCTTTGGACGATTTGATTCCCAAAATAACGATGTTGGGAGTTGCTTTTACCGGGAATCCTGTCTTATATTGCCCCCCGCAGTTCCGTGTGACCCTATCGTCTAGCGGTTAGGACACCGCCCTTTCACGGCGGTTGCAGGGGTTCGAGTCCCCTTAGGGTCGCCATTTCTTTTTTTCCTCACACTGAGATCGAATTTCCCTGCTGGCCTTCCGGAGAGTTGAAGGCAAGTTTCAACACATCTTCTGGTGTAAACCCTTGATGGCGAAGCGTACGGAGGCTGAGGGCATCATGGCGTTTGGCAAGGCGGACCCCCTCGGAATCGGTGAGCAATTCGCAGTGGTAAAATGCCGGGGGAACAAACCCCAGTGCCTCATAAAGGAGCCATTGGCGGGCGGTTGACCTGAGGAGGTCTGCTCCCCGCACCACTTCTGAGATTTGCATGGCTGCGTCATCCACCACCACCGCAAGCTGATAGGAGGGGGAATCATCATGACGCCAGACGACGAAGTCGCCAAAATCAACCCCGGCGATGGAAGTCTGGTGGCCGAGCCGCCCATCTGTAAAGCAAATGGATCGCCCCTCCGGAACCCTGAAGCGCCAATTGATGCGGCTTTTGCCGTTGTCCAGCGGGTCGGGGAGGGGATTGTGGCGGCAGGTGCCGGGGTAAACAGGTTCATCCTCACCCGCATGGGGGGCCTGAAGGGCCCTGAGGACATCCTGACGGGAACAATTGCAGGGGTAAACGCAACCGGAGCGTTGAAGTTGTGCAAACGCCGCACGATAGAAATCCATGCGGAGGCTCTGTGAGTAGGGGCCGAAAGGTCCCCCGCAATCCGGCCCCTCCTCCCAGCGCAATCCGAGCCAGTGGAGATCCTCGAGCATGGCGGCTGTGAATTCTGACCGTGCACGGGAGGGGTCGAGATCCTCATTGCGCATCACCAGCGCGCCGGATGCGGCTGTGGCCCGTGTTTGGGCCATCCAGAAAGTTCGGGCATGGCCCAAATGCATCAGGCCTGTCGGGGACGGGGCGAGACGGCCCCGGTAACCGGGCATGGGAGACTGCACAGGCTGCCCTTAATCGATCAACCTCCGGGTGAGGTCCCCGTAGGCATCAATGCGACGATCCCGCAGGAAGGGCCAGTGGGTCCTTGTGGTATCAACTTCACCCAAATCCAGAGGCACAACCAGATTCTCCTCCCGGTCTGTGGAGGCCTTCGCAATAATTTGTCCCGATGTTCCCGCCACAAAGCTCTGGCCCCAGAATTCGATACCATCACCTGAAATCACTTCGTGACCGACCCGGTTCGGGACGACGACGTAGCAACCATTGGCAACGCCATGGGAGCGCTGGATGGTTTCCCACGCCGAGTGTTGGCGTTCCCCGTATTTGGCTTTTTCGGAGGGGTGCCAGCCTATGGCGGTGGGGTAGAAAAGGATTTCAGCTCCCTGCATGGCGGTGAGACGGGCCGCCTCAGGATACCACTGGTCCCAGCAGATCAGAACCCCGATGCGGGCGTAGCGGGTCTGCCAGGCGCGAAAGCCCAGATCCCCGGGGGTGAAATAGAACTTCTCGTAAAAGAGGGGGTCATCCGGAATGTGCATCTTCCGGTAGGATCCAAGAAGCTTGCCATCGGCATCAATGATGACGGCTGTGTTGTGGTAAAGGCCGGGAGCCCGTTTTTCGAAAAGGGATCCGACGATGACGACTTCGTGCTTGCGCGCAAACTTTTGCAGGCAGGCGGTTGTGGGGCCGGGGATGGCCTCCGCCAGCTTGAAGCAATCATGGTCCTCGACCTGGCAAAAGTATTGTGAAGTGAACAGTTCCTGCGTGCAGATGATCTGTGCGCCCTGCCGGACGACCTGCTCCATGGCTTGCAGGGTGCGTTTGAGATTATCGGCCGGATTCGGGGAACAGGCCATTTGCATGAGCCCTACTTTCACCCCGGTGGAGGAGATTGTCTTCTTCATGGACCTCAGAGTTTCGGGGTTATGCAAGTGGGTGGTTCCAGCCGCTTTGTGGCTGAGTCCACAAGGTTGGTGCTATTGCCGGGGTGTTCCTGCCCGAAAATCTCCCGAATGAACCTTCCGAGTGTTTCATTCGTGGGGCCATAGCCGGAGTGGTAGATGTAGTGCTCCAGGTCGTAGAGCAACTCATTGCCGTCCGAATAACGTTTGTTGAGGTCATGGCTCAGCGCCCTCTGGAGAATATCATTCAGGGGGGTGTCGATGCGGGGATCCAAGCTGCGGAAATCGGGGATCGCCATGTTCATGACCCGCTGACGGGATTCCTCAGGGGAATTGCCTTTGAAAATATTGTGGCCCAGCAGAAGGCTGCCGAGAACAATTCCGGCGGAAAAAAGATCGGATCGCTTGTCCGTGATTCGAAAATCGGCCTGCTCGGGGCTCATGAAGTCGGCCTTGCCCGCCACAACTTCACCTTCCTGGTCGATCAAAAAGCCCTTGGCTTTTGCGATCCCGAAATCCGTGAGCTTCACGTCCCCTTCAAAGGCGATCATGATGTTCTTGAAGCTGACGTCCCGATGAACAATTCCCATGGGCCGGCCCTCACGGTCTGTCTTCGAATGTGCGTAGGCAAGGCCCCGGGCGATCCTGCTGACAATGAACACTGCGAGTTCCCTAGGAAGGACTCGACGTTTGTCGGCCAGTTGCTGGGAGAATTGCTCCAGATTCACCCCCCGGATCAGCTCCATGGCTATGAAAAATATGCCGCGAGTCTCCCCAAGCTGGTAGGTCTGGACAATATTCGTATGGATCAGATCCGCGACGAGTTTTGCCTCACCGACGAAGTTCTCGATGAAGTTCTTCTGGTCGGCGTAATTTTGCCGGATCACCTTGATAGCCACACGCTTGACGAAGTCACGAGCGCCATGTTGCTCGGCCTCGTAAACGATGCCCATGCCGCCTTCGTAAATCTTCCTCACGATCTCGTAATGAAACTCGTTTTGTATCGTAAAGAGAGCCACGAAGCGATGTTGGGCAAAAGGGGAATGAAGTCAAGCTCCAGCCCCGCGTTTGCAATATCGGGGGAGGTCAGAGCGCCCAGCTTTTCTCCTTGCGGGGGGGCGGGATGCGGCTTTAATACGAATGTCCCTGCACAGTCCAATAATTCAGGGACAACCGGAACCAAAATGAGCAAGAATTTTTTCAGATCATTGGGCGGAATATGGGGCGGCATCCCTCAAGTGTTTTCACTGATGGCGGCCGGCGCAGTCCTCATCGTCAATGCGGTTTGGGCAGGCGATATCATTGAACCGGGTGCTGCGCCGCAAAAGCTGGCCGGGGAATTCAAATTCACCGAGGGTCCCAGCAGCGATGCCAAGGGGAACGTCTTTTTTACGGACCAGCCAAATGACCGCATCATGAAATGGGGGCTTGATGGAAAGTTGAGCACCTTCAAACAGCCCTGTGGCCGGGCAAACGGACTTTGCTTTGACCGGGTGGGGAATCTCTGGGCCTGTGCCGATGAGAAAAATGAAATATGGAAGATCCGGCCTGATGGTGCCCGGCAGGTGGTGCTGACCGAATACGAAGGTCACAAGTTCAATGGCCCGAATGACCTCTGGGTGGACCCGAATGGCGGGGTATGGTTCACCGACCCCTTTTATAAACGGGAATACTGGAAGCGGGGGCCGAGTGAGTTGGCGCAGAATGTCTATTACGTCATGGGGGGAACCCGAGTGGCCGCGCCCGTGATCGAGGATTTGAAGCAGCCAAACGGGATCATTGGCACGCCCGACGGCAAAACGTTGTATGTGGCCGACATCGGTGCGGGCAAAATATTCAAATATTCCATAACCACAGGCGGCGTTCTGTCCGGTAAAACACTCTTCTGCGAGCAGGGTTCGGACGGGATGACCCTGGACGAACGGGGCAACGTCTATCTTACGGGCAGGGGGGTGTCGGTTTATGATCCTGCCGGAAAGAAAATCGAGCAGATAGACATCCCGGAGCCATGGACCGCAAATGCGTGCTTTGGCGGTCGGGATCACCGCACCCTATTCATCACTGCCACCACCGCACTTTATTCCCTCGAGATGAAAGTCAAAGGGGCCGGGAGTCAGTAGTCTTCTGGTAATCCCGGTAATGGAAAAAAGGAAGCGCCTGTGGTTCGCCACAAACGCTTCCCTTCGCGAGTCAATAGCCGTGGCGACTGGGGGCTTTACCAGACCCGTGCATATTGTGGGGGAGGGGGCATCTGCTCCGGACAACCGAGCGAGCGTGCAGCGCGCAACGGCCAATTCGGATCCCGCAGGGACTCCCTTCCAATCAGCACCATGTCAGCCTGGCCACTGCGGATGATCTGGTCGGCCTGTGCCGGCTCCGTGATCAACCCCACAGCGGCTGTGAGTAATCCGCAATCCCTGCGCACCCGGTCCGCAAAGGAAACCTGGAAATTGGGGCCAACCGGAATGTTGGCAGTGGCGACTCCCCCGCCTGTGCTGCAATCAATCAGGTCAACACCCTCCAGGCGGAGAATCCGGCATAGGGCAACCGTCTGTTCCAAGTCCCAACCGCCATCCACCCAGTCCGTGCAGGAAAGCCGGATTGTGAAGGGAAGGTGTTCCGGCCAGACCGCCCTGATCGCCTGCGTCGTCTCAAGGAGGAATCGGATGCGATTCTCGAAGCTGCCCCCGTAGCGGTCGGTGCGCTTGTTGGACAGTGGGGATAGAAACTCGTGGCTCAGATAGCCGTGTGCGGAGTGAATCTCCAGCCATTTGCACCCCGCCTGAAGGGCCCGCCTGGCACCAGCGACAAAATCGGCCTGGATCCGGGTGATTTCCTCAATGGTTAGCTCGTGGGGAACCTTCCCCAGATCACCGCCGAAGGCAATCGGGCTGGGGGCGACAATGTTCCAGCCGCCATTGGCGTTATCCAGATGGGCTCCCCCCTTCCAGGGGAGGGCGGCAGAGGCCTTACGGCCTGCGTGGGCGATCTGAATGCCGGGAACTGCTCCCTGAGACTCGATGAACAGCACCGTCCTGGCGAGTGGCTCAATATGGGCATCACTCCAGATCCCGGCATCCCCTGGCGTTATTCTGCCTTCGGGACAGACAGCGGTGGCCTCAATAATAATGAGGCCGAAACCGCCGGCAGCCCTCAAACCGTAGTGCCCGAGATGCCAGTCATTGAGAAGCCCGTCCTGACAGCTATACTGGCACATCGGTGGGATGCCGATCCGGTTTCGCAACTCAACCGACTTTACCGTCAACTTAGAAAAAAGATGTGTGTTGGTTTCCATCGCAAGACTTGTATATCAGCTCCGTGATTAAGGCAACGGCTGAAAGGTTGAGCAATCGGTGCCGGGACTTGGCTTGTCTGGGTAGCGCTGTAAATCGGGAACCCATGGAGGGGTATTGCACCGAAGCATGGGGGTGAACGAACAGATCATATCGTAGCTGCGGAGGGTGTAACGCGATGAAGTCCTTCGCAGAAAGCCTCATTTGCGCGGAACGGCGCGCCATAGGAAGATCGCAGACTTCTGTGCCTTTGAATCAAGACCCCGAAACGGCCATTACTAGAATCCTTCGCCGTGCCTCGATGGACTCGAGTCGTGTTTGCCGACGACATAAGAGATTTCCTGAAGCAGGTGGTTGGATTCCTTCATCTGCCAGGCGAGGTCCTTTAAGCTGGATGAGATTCTGAGAAGGAGCAGAACCAATGTTCCGTAGACCGCAAGGCCGAGAAGGACAGCAAAAGCTGCAAAATATGTAACCATGGCGATAGGGTAGCTTGGCATATGCCGAGCGGCCAGAGCAGTATTCAAAATGGGGCCGATCAGGCGGGTCGGGCCGAATAACAGGTATTACGAGGCCGGAACACTCTGCAGCAGGGACAAAACGGCAAAAATCAGCCGGATTTGTCGCGTAAACGATAGGGAAGTGGTATAAAAAGGCCTCGTGGGGCTTTTGGAATGGTGGAGCCGACAGGGCTCGAACCTGCGACCTTCTCATTGCGAACGAGACGCTCTACCAACTGAGCTACGACCCCATTCCAGTCCCGTGGGACAGGGACATGTTTGTCACAGATGCGGGTGCAACGCAACAAAGATTGAGCACGAATTCGTAAAAAGTGCAGGCATCTTGATGGTCGGAGGATGGGAAAGCCCAGAATGCTGGCATCAGCCAGGTTTGCGAGATGAAAGAACCAAGGCAGAATAGAGCAGCAAAAACATGCTCAGACTCCATTGGACGTATATGTGCAGCCAAGGTGCCGTGATACAGCAGAGCCCTGTTGGCATTGGGCGAAACGGCAATTCGAGGAATTCTTGAGGGGGTCGACTGCGGGGGCCTAAAAGAAACCTCAAAAAACTTTCACAAAGTTCTTGTGTTAATCTTTGGGTAGGGTAGATTCTTGGTCCTGTTACGCGGGGAAGCGAGGAGAGGGGGGGGTAAGGAGGTGGAGG
>CAIWMU010000065.1 GCA_903913865.1 uncultured Verrucomicrobia subdivision 3 bacterium | reverse complement strand
GTTTGAAGTTGAGGAAAACCACCAAAATCTCGTTTCGTTGCCATAGTTCGCCACCAACCATAGCCACTTCACCCCCAAAAGTTACGCACCCTTGCCGAAGCAACACGAACAATAGAGCAACTGCCCCATTCCCAAAAAATCTCGCGCGGAGACGGAGGCGCAGAGGGGGGGGTTAAGAATTAAAAATTAAGATTTACGAATTGGGAACGGAGTGGAGCGCGGCCTGCGGGCCACAGCGCCACGCGGAAAGAACCGGTGTCCGAACAACCCGGCTTGGGATTATCGTTTCCCATGCCCGTTTCCACCCCTTCCAACCTTCGTTCCCTTCGTTGGCTTCTGTAAAAATTCAGGCTGCGGAAAGGCGAAGTTGTAACAGAACCCCAAACTATGCCTCCATCCAGCCCGGTTCCGGAACGGGTCGCGGGGGGTGGGATTTTCATCCCTACCTCATCAACAACAGCAGTTCGGCCCGGACGTTTCTCGCCAGAATCTCGTATCCGGTGGCGTTGATGTGAACCCCGTCCGAAAAAAGCCGTGCATCCGGCTTGCCCTTGGAGGGTTCGCGAAACAGGCCACCGAAATCCCGAAATGTCAGCCAGGTCACATCCTTGAGGTGTTCGGCAAGGATGCCGTTCACCTGCTCCGTGACGGATGGGCGGGTCTCAGACTCGTCCTTCCTTGGCAGGATCCCCAGCAGAAGGACCTTTGCCTCGGGCTGTCTGGCATGGGCGGCCGCGCAAACGGCCTCAATACCTGAGGCGATTTCCCCGGGAGGCTGATTCACCCCGGTGTTGTTCGTCCCGATTTTGATGATGATCACCTTCGGTTTGATGGCGTCCAACTCCCCGTGATCAATCCGCCACAGGACGTTTTCGGTCCGATCCCAACCAAAGCCCAGGTTGGACACTTTCATTCCAGCAAAGCAGTCTGACCAGGATTTGGGGCCCCAGGCCAACGGAGCCTTCGGCTCCCCGCCCCAGTAGTGGATAATGGAATCGCCAAAGAAAACGACGTCGGGTTTGACCGTTTCATGCCGGGCCAATACCTCCGCGTGGCGCTTTTTCCAGTCGTAGGTTGCCCGGTCCCGGTCCTGCGTTTCTGGCGTGGTGCTGGGAAGCCCCGGCATGCGCCCCGGCTCGGCAGCGAGTGCCGCGACCGCCATCATCCAGACAAAAAGTATGATTCGTCCCATGCCCGAATTGTGGAGGGAACCCCGGGCGGGAATCAATACCTGCATTTTGGCGAAGGAATGTCCCCGTTCTCAATCGGTGGTCCGCCACCCACCGGCCACAAACACCGGGCGTGATCCTCTCAGCCCCCAAATCCGGCCTGCAAACCGGCACGAGGAAGTTTCTGTTGTTTTTTTGGAATACTTGACTGGAACTGCTGGCTCAAATACAGTTCCCGACTCGCTGAGCGGCGGATTTCGCCCAACTCTCGTGGAGATTTTCAGCGAAAAACGAAAAGGTTCACTTGTGAATGTGACTGTAGAAAATTTGGCTCCGTGCAAGAAATTGATACGGATTGAAGTGGATGTCCAGAAGGTGGATGAGACCTTCGCGACTGTGTCCCGGAACTTTCAAAAAGAGGCGTCCCTCCCGGGGTTCCGCCCCGGGAAATCCCCCATGCCCATGGTGCTCCGCAAGTATGACAAGGACATCCTGGACGAAGTCAAACGCAAGCTGATTTCAGAAGCCTACAAAAAGGCGGCCGATGACAACCATCTCGATGTGATCGGCTACCCCGACATCGAAGAGGTTCAGTTTGGCCGGGCTCAACCCCTGATCTTTACCGCCACTGTCGAAACAGCCCCGGACTTTGAACTGCCCAACTACAAGGGCCTTGCCGCGAAAGCGGAGTCCCAGAGTGTCACCGAGGAGGATGTCCAACGGGCCCTGAACATGCTGCGGGAGCAGAACGTCAGCTACAACAAGGTGGAGCGTGCAGCCCAGCTCGGCGATATCGCCGTGGTGAACTACACAGGCACCTGCGATGGCAAGCCCATCACTGAGACCGCCCCGACCGCAAAGGGGCTGACCGAGCAGAAGAATTTCTGGATTGAAATTGGTGGTCAGAGCTTCATCCCGGGCTTCGGCGAGCAGTTGGTTGGCGCCAGTGCCGGTGAAAAGCGGACGGTCCAGGTGGATTACCCGGCCGATTTCGTCACCCCGCAACTCGCTGGAAAGATTGGCTCCTATGAAACCGAGGTCGTTGAGGTGAAGGAGAAGGTTCTCCCTGCGCTCGACGAGGCCCTTGCGAAGCAGTTCGGGGCTGAGAGCCTCGAGAAGCTGACCGAAGGCGTGCGCCGCGATCTGCAGAACGAACTGACGTACAAGCGTGACCGGGCCATTCGGAACCAGCTGATGCGCGCCCTGATGGACCAGTCCAACTTCGAACTCCCGGCAACCCTCGTTGGCCAGGAAACGAACAATGTGGTGTATGAGATCGTCAATGAGAACACCAAGCGCGGTGTGCCCCGGGATGCCATTGAGGAAAACAAGGAGCAGATCTACAGCTCAGCCACGAGCGGTGCCAAGGAACGGTTGAAGGCCAATTTCCTGCTCCGCAAGATCGCTGAGAAGGAGAACATCAAGGTTTCCCAGGAGGAACTCCTGACCCGCATCAGTGCAATGGCAAGGTCCTACAAGGTGCCTGCCGAACAGTTCCTCAAGGATCTCCAGAAACGCAACGCCCTGATTCAGGTGTTCGACCAACTGTTGAACGAAAAGGTTGTTGACCTGCTCCAAAAAGAGGCGGTCATCGAGGAAGTGGCGCCCGGCTCGCTTTCACCTGAGACAGCGGGTGCGTAAACCATAGATAGTCCGGCTGGCGCGACCGCGCTGGTTCCAAGAATAAACCTTTTTGAGACAGGAACAACATGGGTGCACAATGGAAACAGGCCGGTCGTGAGGCCAATGCTCAGAAGAAGGGCCAGCTTGTCAACAAGCTGGTCCGTGAAATCATGGTGGCCGCCAAACTGGGTGGCGCCGACCCCGATGGAAACCCCCGCCTGCATGTCGCGGTGGAGAAGGCCCGCAAGGCCTCCGTCTATCGGGACACCATCGAACGGGCCATCAAGAAGGGCTCCGGCCAGACGGATGACAAGATCTCCTTCGAGCTGGTCACCTATGAAGGCTTTGCCCCCCACAAGGTCCCCGTTGTTGTGGAATGTCTGACCGACAACCGCAACCGCACAGCCCCTGAAATCCGGAACATCTTCAAGGCAGGCTCGCTCGGACAGCCGGGCAGTGTCTCCTTCTTCTTCAACCACACCGGAGTTGTGGAGGCCACACACCCGGATGCAAACCGGGATGCCGAGGGGGATGCCATTGAATCCGGAGCACAGGAGATCGAACCTCTTGAGGAGGAGGAAACTCCGGCAGGGCACAAGGGAGCCCGTTTTCTGGCTGAGATGAGGGATCTGGATGCCGTCTCAAAGGCGCTCAAAGCCGCAGGGTGGAATATTCTCGCCTCCGAACTGCGCTATGTGGCCAAAAACTTCGTCGAAGTGGATGCAGCCGCACACAAAGAGGTTGTCGATTTTCTGAACGCTCTCGATGATCACGAAGACGTCCAGAAGGTTTACGCCGCCTTGAAGTAGGGCGGCTCTCCGGCTCCAACCACCTCAGTGGTTGGACATGTAGAAAATCAATCCGCCGACGCCGGCTGACACAAGCAGCCCGGCAACTATCGACCATACAAGGATCAAGTTACGCTTGCGACGATACGCCCTCCCTCCCATACCGGGAAGCAGGTAAAAGCGCTCACGTTCTTTGTCTCTTTGAAAAAAACCCATGTTTCAGCCACCTCGAATTGGAGCGCTTTTCCCAGAGAAAGAGCGATCCTCCAACACCTGATGAACCTGAGACTATTTGAACCCAGATCCGGGCGGAAATCAAGCTGTTAGACTCAATTTGTTGAGTCGAGTAAGTCCTGAACCCGCGACACGGACCGGACAGCCACTGTCTGGTCCTCCCAGTGACGCAATTTCCCCTACCAGTTGCCCTGATACCCCGAGTAGGAGGAGGCCCGGCGGGTCTTCATCAACCGCATCGGCACCCAGGCCACGGATCCATCCAAACGCCCGACATTTCCACCCACGCTGCCGATGCTTTGCGGTGTCTCCAATTTGTCGCTCCGAATGAAAGTCGCCCCGTTCCGGTTGCACGGACCCCCTTTTCCATGGGGCGCCATCAGGATCCCCAGCCCCCAGTGGTTGGCGTCGGCCAGTATGTAGTTGGTGCCTGATTCACTGATTTTCCGGGGTGAATGCCAATAGTCAGGGCTGGCCGGATTCCACTGCGACATGTCGGCATCGCCGAGGTAGTTGTAACCCAACAGATAGCCCCACCGCCCATCGTAACGGGGTTGTGCCCCGAACGTGTAGTTCGGGCAGTCCAGAATCCGGGTGTTGCGTGTGTATGAGATAAGGTTGCTGTAGCTGACACTGGAGATGCGGATGGCATGCCATCCGCCCTGATCATCCCGGCCGGTGGGAACGTAGTCCTGAAAATCAGCCCCGTAGATGTAAAACGAGATGATCGCCTGCCGCATGTTGCTGATGCACGCGGCCCGCTTGCCCTTCTCCTTGGCGCTGGAAAGAGCCGGCAGGAGCATGGATGCAAGGATGGCGATGATCGCGATCACCACGAGCAGTTCAATGAGGGTGAAAGCCCTCCGGGGAAGTCCCCCTGAAGGCTTTGCACGATCCACTGTTCCTGACGTGATGGAGTTCATCTCAATCAAACCTGGCACAAATCAGCATCCACCGGCCCGGGCCATGTGATTCAATTCCTGAAGCAGATTGTGGAGATAGATGACGTTGTCCGCCTGCACATAATTCATCTCTCCGCCCATGCGCGCGAAACTCTTGCAAAAGCGCAGGTAGTAGGCCGGGTTGGTCTTGGGCGGCTCCCCCTGCGTCCAATCCCAGTTGCCCCCGTCCTGGATATCCACGACATAGATGACATGACGCTGCACCACTCCCCTGCCCTCCTGCAGCCTCAGGTTGTTGACGCAGCTCAGACTCTTCTCAAACACCTGGGGACCCATGATGGCCGATCCCACGGAGAGAACCACACCATCATCCAGCCCATCCACCGCAGTGGCAAAGGACCCGAAATCGAGATAGGCAGCCCTGCCGATCGCCGCCCCGCTGAACATCGGATGCGTCGTGATGATGTCATACCCGATGCCCGGATGGGCGGTGAATGGAACCTCCAACTCGAATGCCCTCGCAAGGATCGAGGATTCCTTCCACGGGTGCTTCACATCCACGCGCCCGCCGGAGAGCCCGTGGCGCACCATCGTCTGCAGCAATTCAGCCCGCGCCGGAGCCAGCGGGTGAGCCGGTTCCCGCCTCAAATCCGCCTCCAACGATTCGACTGCCGGCAATTCCAAACCATCCTCGGAAATGAATCTCCCCAGGCTGCGGCCATAGCCCTCTCCGCTCAAGGCCCCCACCTGCAATGCCAGACTGATGGAACGTCCCGTCTCGTCCCAGGTTCCAAAACAGCCCGCTGCCACATTCTTGCGGACGCTCTCCTCTGTCCGGCCCAAAAACGAAAGTTCCCAGTCGTGAATGGTGCCGGCCCCGTTGGTCGCCAGATGGCTCACCCACCCGCCTTCAATCAACTTCCGCACAATCCTCAGGGCCCCATTCTTCACGAGGTGGGCCCCGTAGATCAGCATCACAGTGGCACCCCGCTCCCGGGCCTCGCAAATCCTCCGGGCACTGTTCAGAACAGTCTGGCGCAGATCATCCGGGCAGGGCGGCGGCGGGCCGTCCGCATCCACCATCATTTTCTCGATGGGACTCAGGCTCTGCCTCTCGGCAAGCGGCCGCACCTTCACTCTGGATAAATCAACACTTTGTCGTTTTGGTTTCATGCATGAACACTGAACCCCGGCACTTTTTTTGGTGAGCCTGCACACAGGACCTCCCCTCTGCCTTGAGTTCGCAGCAGGAGGCTTATCAGGCCGACCGCCCCAAAGTCAATTCCACAACGTCCCGCCCCGGACATCCCAAGCTTAATAAGCCATCACGCGGTAATAGATCTGGGTCAAACCCGGCAGGTAGCGACCATCCGTAAAGGTGATTGGTGCCCCGGTGCCAGGGATCTTGTCCCCGATAACCTCCCAGGTCACGAGATCCGCGGATGTCTCCACCCGGTAGTGTCGTGCCAGAGATGTCGTGAATGCCAGCCTCCGTCGCCCATCCGTCAGGAAGGTGATTTGCCCAACCGCAAACCTGGAGACGGGATCCTGGGGATCGGTGTTGGCCTGATATTCCTGCCAGGTGGGGACCCCATCGAGGTCCGGATCGCTCAATTCGGCCACTGACAGGTCCCCTGTGAAACCGTGGGCGGACAGCCACGGCCCCGGCGTGCCGAACGGCAGCACGGGATACAATTGGGTGAATCCCGCCAGGTTTGTGCTGTCCAGCATGAAGCTGAGCTTTGTGGCGGCAGGATAGATCGAATTCTCATTCGTGAAGCTGCTGAACGCATTGGTTGAGCTGGTGATGTCCCGGAAGTTGAACCGGACAAGATTCCCGAAAGCGGCGAATGGGATGGCGTTGCTGGCCGGATCCGTGCTTAGCATCATCCAACGCTGTCCGGTGCTGTCATTCGTTTCCGAAAGACTCCAGCCATTCAAAATCTCCCCCGATTCGGTGGACATCAACTCAGGAACCTCCGGCCAGTTCGGCCTGTATTTTATCAGGATCTGCTTGATGTGCCTCGGGACATAGGTGGCCCGCAGGATCAGTGAATCGGCCCGCCCGCTCGCATCCCCCACAAGTCGAAGTGTCCCGGCGGTGACAGTCCCGGTGTGCTGAGTCGGAATGTAGGTTGCGATGACAATGTTGGTCACGGGCGGAGGCGGATTCGTCGCAGGTGGAACAATGTTCGTACTGGTAATGATGGGATTGGTCGGCGACAACGCGAGATGCCCCTGGAATGCGATGTCGAACGATGGGGTGAACGCCTTCGATGTGCGCTTCAGGGTGGCCCAGCGCAGGACATACTGGCCGGCGAAATCCCGTTCGATCTGGTCAAATGCCTCGGTGATTCCCTGAAGCGTCATGGCGTTGTAATACCGCCCCTTCGTTTCCCGGCTGAGATCCTGGAGCGTGGTCTCGTCCAGCTCCGCACCAAAGCCGATGGAATAGATTTTGACGCTGTTGTTGGTCGCGGCGGTCATCACCGCCTCTATGGTGTTCGTGCTCGATTCATCCCGCCCGTCCGATACCAGCACGATGAAATGTTCCTCATCGTTGTTGTTGGTGCCAAGGGCGGAGATCGCCCCCACGACGGCGTCCCAGGCTCGTGAGCTGCCGGAAAATCCCTCCACATAATTGGTCCATATTCCAGCGATGGCCGTGTTCAGCAGTGCCTTGTCCGCTGTCAACCCCTGCACCATCACAGGATCCTCATCCTCACGGTGGAACTCATAAACGCCCACCTGCGACCCGGCCCTCTGCTGGTTGATGAACTCCTGCGCGCTGGAGACCATGTCCTCCACCACATCGGAGATGTTGTTATGGTTGGTGTCCCCGTTCGCAAGGGAGGCGATGCTCTCGGTATAATCCAGAACCATGAAGGACTTGAACAGCTTGGTGGAACCGCGGGCCAGAATCACCGCTGTTTCAAGCGGGCTCACAGGGGTCCCATTCTCCCGGCAGGTCACAGAGAGCAGGCGCGGATCAGCCACCACGGCACTCCCTTCGGCGGGGTCATCCGAATCGCGCAGTGAAAATTGGAAATCCAGAAGGTATGGGGAGGAATAGGCAAAGGTGACGTTGTCGATGGAGAGCCCCCCGACTGCGGCGTTGCTGATGCTCAGATGCAGTGGCGCATAGGCCATGCCCCATGCGTTGCTGGCGGAAATGGTCGTGTCATACTCCCCGGCGTAAACCGGCACGCCGGATATCCGCCCGGTGTCGTGACTCAGATGGAGTCCCCACGGAAGTTCGGAAGCATCGAAACTGGTCGGCGATTCGGTGGCGGTAATGTCGTAGATGAAGGCCTGACTTTCCTCCCCGGGCGCCTGCCCCACGCTTGTGATCACAGGAACCGAGGATGTGAAAACCATGACGAGAGTCTGGTAATCCCATGTGCACCAGTTCCCCGCTCCGATTGTGGGTCCGAACGTGCCGCTTTCCAGGGGAATCCCGGAGATCTGACCGTTGGTGGGGTTCACAGAAAGCCCGGGGGGCAGCCCCGATGCGGAGAAACTGATCGGCGTGTGCAGACCGCGAATGCTAAAGGTGAACGGCAGCCCCTGCTTTCCGGCGGTGGTCAGGCTGTTGGTGATGGTGGGCGGTTCGACATTCACTGCCAGGATCGCCGGTGAACTGGTCACCGATCCGTAGGCGTTGGTGACTGCCATCTGGTAGATTCCGGCAAACGCAGGACTGGCGTTGGTGAGGCTGATCCGTGTGCGGGTTGCCCCCGCGATCGGCTGCCCTTCAAAGAGCCACTGGTAGCTGAGGGGCGTGCTGCCACTCGCCGTTGAAGTCATGGATGTTGCATCGCCACAAATGACCGCCGTGTCCTTCGGCGAGACCACAATCACCGGTGAAGCCCCGACAGGGGTGAGGATCGCGGATGCACTCATCACAGAACCCAGGCTATTGGTGACGATGGCCCGGTAACTCGCCCCATCCGCAGGCTGAACAGAGGTGAAGCTGAGGGTCGAAAGCGTGGCACCAGCTATGTTTGCCCCGTTTTTCTGCCATTGGTAGCGGAGGGGGGCGTTTCCACTTGCAACCACATGCAGCACAGCCGGGCGGGTCACCACCGCAGTCACAGGAAAGGGCGAAACCTGAATCAAAGGGGTTCCATCCGTGCGGAGTGCGAGATTGTGATACCCGCCAGCCGAAATCCTCGCGATGTTTGTGATGGGCGGTGCGGGGGTCTGGCCGAGGGCCGTTCCTCCCCAGGATGAAAGTGTGCCGTCCGATTTCATCGCGAGGCTGTGGGTCGCACCACCGGAGATGCAGACGATCCCGGTCAATCCGGCAGGAACACTACATTGACCGCTCCCATTCTCGCCCCAGGCAACCACCGTGCCATCCCGTTTGATCGCCAGCCCATGATCCCATCCCGCTGCGATGGCTACCACGTTCGACAAACCCGCCGGGACACTCAATGCTTTCGCCTCAGGATCGCCCCAGGCAACCACAATGCCATCGAATCGCAGGGCGAGGCTGAAGCTGGAACCGGCTGCCACGGCTGCCACATTATCCAAACCCTCGGGGACATATGACATCCCCCCCCAGGAGATCACAGTGTGATCCTCCAGCAAGGCAAGGCTGTGGGTCCGGCCGGCCGAAACGGCGAGCACATTGGACAGGCCCTCAGGTGCGAGCGGATGCTCTCCCCAGACCACCACTGTGCCATCATCTTTGAGCGCCACGCTGTGCGCATAACCGCCAGAAATGGCTTTCACCCCGGTCAGGTTTGTCGGCACCAGCGTCTGGCCCAGCAGGCTGAATCCCCAGGCAACCACCGTGGAGTCGGTCTTCAAGGCAAGACTGTGTGATCCTCCGGCGGCCAACCCCACCGCAGTGTTCGCGAGGGTCGTGGGCGTCTGGATTTGTGTGGCACTATTATCCCCCCAACCAAGAACCACCCCACCCCCCAGACTTGATGTGTTGCTTAAAAAAAGAAGTGCCCCCGAAAGGAGGTTGAGGATGCAGAAACGACCTGAGAGTCGTCTGGAAACCGAGGCGGGTATGATCATAATACAATGTTCTTCATCGGTGGCCCGACTTCAAGAAGCAATATGCAGGAACCCTTAACTGGCCCTGGCAATTGAACGCTCCAGAAAGCCGATACTGTGACTGCACGTCGGTTGACGGACACCCGCAGCTTTTTTTATAACCCATGCGCTGACAAGCATTTGATACACCCGCAAGGCCGGTCTGTGAACTGTGCGTCTGAAGGCACACATGCAGTTCGCCCGCGAAATCGAGCCCTTGCCTTGTATCCCGGATCCCCTAAATTCAGTTCCTGTGATTCAACATCCCAAGCCGGACCGAAATAGAGGCCCAGCCCGCAACCGTGGAGCCTTCACGCTCGTGGAACTACTCGTCGTGATGGCCATCATTGCAATCCTCGCAGCTCTTCTCCTCCCCGCCATCAGCAACTCGCCTAAAAAGGCTAAAAGCATCATATGCCTCTCGAACCAGAAACAACTCTGGTCCGCCTGGCTCATGTATGCGGATGAAAATGGCGATGTGCTGGTAAACAATCACGGAGTGCCAGAGACACTCGCCCGGCGCCAGACCTGGGCCAACAACGTGCAGGACTGGCTCGCCAGCGATGATAACACAAACACCGCCCTGCTCGCGGGCTCGAAGCTTGCCCCCTGGCTCGGCGGCAACACGGCGGTTTACAAATGCCCGGCAGACCAGACCCCCGGCCCCAACGGCCAGCGCATTCGCACAATGTCGATGAACTCAATGGTGGGCAACCCCGGGGAGGTTGCCGGCAGATTCAACCCGCTCTATGAACAGTTTCTCAAAAAGTCCTCCATAGTGAACCCCTCAATGACCTTTGTCTTTCTGGACGAGCAGGCCGACACCCTCAACGACGGATTTTTCGCGAACCACCTTGAAGATTACAAATGGGGAAACATGCCCGGATCCTACCATGATCGGGCAGTGTGCCTTGCCTTCGCAGATGGACACGGGGAGCGGCACCAATGGCAGGTGACAACCACGGTGCAGGCCGTCCGGGGTGCCCGCATGGACGCCTTCGCGGCAACCCCGACGACCGATTTTGAATGGCTGAAGGTGCGGACTTCTGTCAAAAAGCCCTGAGCCACCTTCAGTTCCTCAGTCCTTCATCTCAGCCGCAATCGACTTCCACCACTTGTCGTGCAATTCCGACACCGGGGAGGAAAGAGTCTTCGATGCTGTCTTGATCTCGAGATCGGTTCCCCCCACGGTCCCAATGCGCTGAACAGGGATCCCAAGGATCTTCGCCCGTTCCAAAATCTTCGTGGCATCGTTCGCGGAAGTCGAAATGATGATGCGGGCCTGGGTTTCGCCAAACAGAAGCGCATCCAGCCGGGAGCAGGCGATTCCGGACAAATCGATCCGGGCACCGACGAGTGACGGTGTCTCCCGCGCAACCATGTTGCTGATGCAACATTCGGCCAGAGCCACTGCAAGGCCACCATCGCTGCAATCGTGCGCGCTCTTGATTCCCCCGCCACAAACCAGACTCCTCAATCCGAGATTCAACTCCTGCTCCCGGGCGAGGTCGCACCGGGGCGGCATCCCATTCTTCACTCCGTGGATGCGTTGCAGATAGGCCGAACCGCCAAGACCCAGAAGCGGATCCAAACCGTCCACAGGCGCCCCGAGCAGCAGGATCGCATCCCCCGAATCCTTGAACCACTGCGTCGTGATGTGCTCCCGCTGTTCCACCAGACCGGCCATCGCCACCGTTGGCGTCGGGTCAATCGGTCCGTCCGGGTTCTGGTTGTAAAGGCTGACATTCCCCCCGGTCACCGGCGCGTTGAAGGCGCGGCAGGCCTCGGCCAATCCCCGCACCGACTCCCGCAACTGCCAGAAAATCTCCGGATTGTGGGGGTTTCCAAAATTCAGATTGTCCGTCACACCCAGGGGCACAGCCCCCGTGCAGGCCAGGTTTCGCGCCGCCTCGGCCACCGCAATCTTCCCGCCCTCATAGGGGTCGAGATAGACATAGACGGCGTTGCAATCCACCGAAAGTGCCACGAATTTCTCAGGGAATGTGGGAGCACCCTCATCCGTCCCGCCGGGCACGCTGTCCGCCTTGATCCGGATCACTGCGGCATCGGATCCGGGGCAGATGGCCGAATTGTCCCGCACCATGTGGTCATACTGCCGATACACCCAGTTTTTGGATGCGATCGTGGGCCAGGCAAGCAGTCTCCCGAGGTCCCCACCGGGATCGGCACTGTCCGCAACTCCCGCCAGGGTGAATGACCGGACACCGGCGATGTAGGCCGGTTCCCTCGCCTCGCGCTGATAGACAGGGGCGTCATCCGCCAGTTGCCGGGCCGGGATGTCCGCCACCACCACGCCCGCATGGCGCACCACCATCCGCCCGGTGTCTGTCACCCGGCCAATTTCGGCCCACGGCAGGTCCCACTTGTCAAAAATCCGCTTAACCTCCTCTTCCCTGCCCTTGTGGACAATGATCAGCATCCGTTCCTGGGATTCGCTGAGCATGATCTCGTAGGAGGTCATGTTGGGAGCCCGCTGCGGCACCTTGTTCAACTCGATCTCGATGCCCGTTCCGGCCCGCGCGGCCGTCTCACATGTCGAACAGGTCAAACCGGCCGCACCCATGTCCTGAATGCCCGAAACCGCCCCCGTGGCCAGCAACTCGAGACAGGCCTCGCACACCAGCTTCTCCATGAAGGGGTCGCCCACCTGCACCGCCCCGCGCTGCTGCTCCGCTGATTCTTCAGTGAGATCCTGCGATGCAAAAGCCGCCCCGGCCAGACCATCCCGCCCGGTAGCCGGGCCGACATAGAACACCGGATTGCCCACTCCCTTCGCTGCCCCGCGAATGATCTGCTCATGGCGCAACACCCCCAGGCAGAAGGCATTCACAAGCGGGTTGCCCTGGTAGGACCGGTCAAAATAAACCTCGCCCGCGATGGTTGGAATTCCGAAGCAATTCCCGTAATGGGCGATTCCCGAAACCACACCGGCAAACAACCGGCGGTTGTTCGCAACCTCCTGCGTGCGGGTCTCATCCGCCGCGGCGCCATCCATGCTGATGGGTCCAAACCGCAGCGAATTGATGGCGCAAACCGGCCGCGCACCCATGGTGAAAATGTCCCGCACAATGCCGCCCACCCCGGTCGCCGCCCCCTGGAACGGCTCCACCGCGCTCGGATGGTTGTGGGACTCGATCTTGAAGGCGATGGCAAGGTTGTCCCCAATATCGATGATGCCCGCATTCTCCTCACCGGCCCCCACCAGAATCTTCGGGGACTTCGTCGGGAAGGTCTTCAGCAGCGGACGGCTGTTCTTGTACGAACAGTGTTCGCTCCACATCACAGAAAAGATCCCCAGTTCCGTGTAGGACGGGTCCCGCCCTAGGATGGCTTTGATCTTCCCGAATTCATCGGGCGTGAGATTATGTTTGCGCACCAACTCCGGTGTGATTGCTGGCTCGGTCATTTATTGTTTTCGCTTTCGGGTTTCCCTCGCAAAATGCAGGCACAGGATGAACTTTCCCCGCCCGGGAGACAAGTTGGATATCTTGCGGGGATAAGTCCCCGCACCCCCATCCCCGCATGACATAAAAAAAGACTCTTTTTTCGCTAAAGTCTTCCGGCCTCAAGCCGATAAGAATTGTATAACGGGGCTTCCGCTATTCGCGGATGAACCGGGCGGATTCCGCCCTAGCCCATGCATCGGCCTGGAGAATTTGATCCAAGGAAGGCTGCTGCACAATTTCATGGTGATCCATCACGGACGCCACCAGTTCCCAGATGCCGGTAAAACTGACTTTCCCGGCAATGAATCCGTCCACCGCCACCTCGTTGGCGGCATTCAGGACGGCAGGCAGCGTCCCGCCCACATCCCCTGCTCTCCGTGCCAGCGTCAGGGCTGGAAAACGGTCCGGATCCGGATCCTCAAAGGTCAGGTTACCCAACCGCGCCAGATCGGTCTGCACTCTCTGGCTGGAAACGCGGTCCGGATAGGTCAACGCGTATTGGATGGGAAGGCACATGTCCGGGGTGGACATCTGGGCCAGCATCGATCCATCCACAAACTCCACCATCGAATGCACCACACTCTGCGGATGCACCGTCACAGCGACCCGGTCCATCTCCACATCAAACAACCACCGGGCCTCAATCATCTCCAACCCCTTGTTGAACAGCGTGGCGGAATCGATCGTGATCTTCCTCCCCATCACCCAGGAGGGATGCTTCAGCGCGCGTTCAACAGTGATGGATCCAAACTCGCTCTTCGGCGTGGTTCTAAAAGGCCCCCCGGATGCCGTCAGGATCAGCCTCCGCACGGAGGATGAAGGCTTCCCGTCCAGGCATTGAAAAATCGCCGAATGCTCGCTATCCACAGCGAGAACACGCACCCCATGCTTGCGGGCCTCGCTCATGACGGTCTCCCCGGCCATCACAAGGATCTCCTTGGAGGCGATCGCGATATCCTTCCCGGCCCGGATGGCTGCCAGTGCCGGCTGCAAACCAGCGGTGCCCACAATGGCGATCAGAACGATGTCAGCCTCTGGCAGCGTGGCCAGCTTTAGAAGTCCCTCCGCCCCGGAATAGACCCGGGTGCGAGTGCCCAGCACATCTGATATTGCAGCGCACTTTGCCGGGTCGCCGATGGACACCACCGCAGGCTCATGGCGGCGGGCCTGCTCAATCAGCAGGTCCACGTTGTTTCCTGCCGCCAACCCGACCAACCGGATCCGGTCCGGCAAATCCCCGGCCACCTTCAAGGTGCTTGTGCCAATCGAACCTGTGCTGCCCAGCAATACAACGTTTTTCATGAAATCAAAAGAGGCCTCCTCCCTCCGCTCACCGCGTCAGAATATGGCGGAGGTACAAATACATGATCGGGGCATTAAACAGCAAACTGTCCAGCAAGTCGAGAATCCCCCCGATCCCGGGGAAGAACTGCCCGCTGTCCTTGATCCCGGCCTCCCGCTTGAAGATGGACTCGATCAAATCCCCGACCACAGCGCAGACGCTCAACACCACCCCCAGGATCGCCGCATGCAGGTAGGTCATCCCGGCCAGGTGCCCCCCAAACAGCGCGGTGAAGCCCAGGCTCGCCCCGGTGGAAACAATGACCGCGCCAAAAAAACCCTCCCAGGTCTTCCCGGGACTGATGCGCGGGATCATCTTGTGCTTGCCGATCAGGGAACCCACTGCATAGGCCCCCATGTCGCTGAACTTGGTGATGAGAATGAAATAGAGCAGGTAAAACTGCCCCTCCACATGGGGGAAATAGTTTATTTTTTGGATGAAATTGAGCAGATAGGGCACATACATCAGCCCGAACAGGGTTGTGGAGATAGCGAGAATCCCCGTCGTGCTGCTCTTTGCAAAAAATTGCCGCAGGCACAACCCCAGCACAAATAGGATCAAAAAGCTGGTTTCGAAATCATTCACCCGGGCTGGGGAACCGGAGGTGCCCAGCTTCCCGGTCAAATTCAGGAAGGTGCCCAGCATCAGAAGAAAACCGCCTATGAGCCCCGACATCTTGAAGCACACCAGCCCCCGCTGTTCCACCATGCCATAAAACTCGCTCAAGCCGGTCACGGCCAGGACAAGAATGATCAGCAGGAATACCGTGTTGGAAAGGGTCGGCATCCCCGAAAACAGGGAGGTAAGCACCACCGTCCAAAGCACCAGGGAACTCGTCAAACGGCGGAAAAAGATCGCCTTCTTGCTGAGTGCCGGCTGCTGCGGTGTGGTCTTTGGATCAGACATTGGAGTTCAGGCTATTGATTTGGCCCGCAGGATTCAAGCTCGACAGCCCACAGATTCCATCGTCCGCCAGACCCGGGGACGCGCCACCCATCAAAGTCCACCGAAGCGCCGATGGCGGCGTGCGTATTCCTCAAGGGCAGCGCAGAACTGCCCCCTTCGGAAATCCGGCCACAGGGTCGGGGTGATCACGAACTCAGTGTAGGAGATCTGCCACAGAAGAAAATTGCTCACCCGCATCTCCCCGCTTGTCCGGATCAGGAGGTCGGGATCGGGAAAGTTCCGGGTGTAAAGATGCTGGCTGAAGACCTGTTCGGTGATGTCCCCGGGATCCATCTGGCCCCCCTTCACCTGTTCGGCGATCTTGCGGACCGCCTCCACAATCTCCGTCCGTCCCCCGTAGCTCAACGCCATGATCAGCGTCAGCCCGTTGTTGCGGGAAAGGGTCGCCATGGATTTGCGCAGGTGCTCCTGCACATTCTCAGGAAGCCGGTAAATCTGGCCGATCACCTCCAGCCGCACGTTATTCTTGTTCAGCTCGGGGGTCTCGGTTTTCAGGTAGTGGATGAGATACTTCATCAGGGCATCCACTTCGTCCTTGGGTCGGTTCCAGTTTTCCACTGAAAAGGCGTAAAGGGTCAGATATTTGATGCCCAGTTCCCCGGCGACACGAATGATGGTTCGCGCCGACTCCGCACCCGCCCGGTGCCCCTCAATGCGGGGCAGTAAACGCTCCTTCGCCCATCGCCCGTTGCCATCCATGATGATGGCCACGTGCCGGGGCAGGGTCGCCCGCGCCTCGGGACTCAATTGAACCGTTGGTGTGCTCACGTTACAAAATCGCCAGACCACCCCGCACGCACGGCCTCAGGGGGGAAAGCCACCGGCAATCAGGCATCAAAGGAAGATCGTCTGCTCACGACCCGGTCCGACAGAGGCGATCGCCAGGTTCGCACCGGTCAGCTCAGCAATTGCCTTCAGGTAGCTCCGGGCCTTCACAGGCAATTCCTTCCACTTGCGGGCCTTGTCAGTCGGCGTCTTCCATCCCGGAAACTCCGCGTAAACAGGTTCACAGGCGGCCAGGATAGCCACATCATTCGGGATGTAGTCGTAGGTGGCTCCCTCGTGCCGGTAGCCGATGCACACCCGGACCTGCTCCAGGGTGTCGAGGCCATCCAGATTGGTCACGGCCAGATCATCAATCCCGTTCACCATGCAGGCATGCCGGGTTGCCACGGAATCAAACCATCCACACCGGCGCGCACGCCCGGTGGTCGCCCCGAATTCGCGCCCCATCCCGTGCAGCATGTCGGCGATGACCGCATTCTCGGTGGGTAGCGGCCCCCCGCCAACACGCGTTGTATAAGCCTTCATCACACCCATCACGCTATCCACCCTGTGGGGGGGAATCCCGGAACCGGTGCAGGCGCCGCCTGCGGTCGTGTTACTCGAGGTCACGTAAGGATATGTGCCGTGGTCAATGTCCAGAAAGGTTCCCTGCGCACCCTCGAGCAGGATGCTGTCTCCCCGGCTCATGGCCTTGTAGAGCAGCGTCACGGTGTTCGCCACAAACGGCTTCAGGTAATCCCCCGCCGCGCGATATTCCTCGTGGACTTTCTTGAACGAAAGCGGCTTGGCGCCGAACGCCTTCAAAATCTCGTTGTTCTCCTTGATCTTCTGTTGCAACCGTTCCTTGAAACGCTCCGGCTGGATGAGATCAATCACACGAAGCCCCGTCCGCGCCACCTTGTCACCATATGCGGGGCCAATCCCGCGCTTCGTCGTGCCGATCTTGTTGTCCCCCTTGACCGCCTCCCGCTGGGCATCCAATTCACGATGATACGGAAGCACCAGATGGGCCGTCTCACTCAAAAACAGGTTCTCTCCAATCTCGACCCCCAGCTTGCGCAACCCCTCAATCTCCCCCACCAGGCTCACAGGATCCACCACCACCCCGTTCCCGATCACGCAGACCTTGTTCTTGCGAAGAATGCCGGAGGGCACAAGGTGCAGGACATACTTCTGCCCCTTGATGAACACAGTGTGCCCGGCGTTGTTGCCGCCTTGCGACCGCACAACCACATCCGCGTCCTCAGTAAGGACATCAATGATCTTGCCCTTTCCCTCATCGCCCCATTGGGCACCGACTAATATCGTGTTGGCCATATTATAAAACGGTTGGCAGCCGGCGTGGCTTTTCATGTCATCACATGAAAAATCCCCGAATGTCTTTCGGGGGCTCCGCCGCTCAGCTTTGCCGCCCGAAGCTATGGAGCATCCGCCCCTCTGTCAACGCCCGATGTTGTCCCCCGGCTCGCTCCATCATTCGCGAACCTCTGCTTGACGCTCCGTGATTGCCCCTCCAGCATGTCGGAATGAGCCGAACATGTTTGTGTCTTGCATCCCTGGTCGTCGCCACTGCGGTGGTTGAGGCCCAACCCACCACACCCACCCCATCCACCCCGGTTCGCTTCAAAAAGATCACCGCCACCCGCGAGTTCTGGGCGGAGGGAGCCGATCTGGCTGATTTCAATCGGGACGGCAAGGTGGACGTGGTTTCCGGCCCGTTCTGGTATGAGGGACCCGCATTCCAAAAGCGCCACGAAATCTACCCGGCCACCGCCAGCTTCAAACACAAGAAGGCGGATGGCACCGAGGAGGTCATCGCCGGCTGGGAAGGGGCACAGGGGGAGCAAAACGCCTACTCCGACTGCTTCCTGAGCTTCTCCTATGATTTCAACGGGGACAAATGGCCCGACATGATTGTTTATCCCCACCCCGGCCAGCCGGCCGTTTGGTATGAGAATCCCCAGGGCCGGGACGGGCACTGGCCGAAGCATGAAGTTTACGACAACCTCGAAAATGAATCCCCCGGATTCGCGGACATCACAGGCGACGGAAAGCCCGAGCTGCTTTGCTGCTCAAGGGGGTATCTCGGCTATGTGCGAGCCGATTGGAAACGCCCCGCCGACCCGTGGAAGTTTCATGCTGTAACCCCGAAGGGGGATTACCAGAAATACAGCCACGGCCTCGGCTATGGGGACATCAACGGGGATGGCCGGATCGACCTGCTCGACAAAGACGCATGGTGGGAACAACCCGCCATTCTGGACGGCGACCCGGTCTGGAAACGGCATCCATGGAAATTCAGCCCCGGCGCGGCGCAGATGATCGTTTTTGATGTGAATGCCGATGGTTTGAACGACGTGATCTGCAGCCTGAACCCGCATGGCTACGGCCTCGTCTGGTATGAGCAGGTGCGCGCGGGCGGGGAGATCACCTTCCGCGACCACGTCATCCTCAATGCCGATGCCACCCCGAACAAATACGGCGTCCAATTTTCGCAGGGCCACGCGATCGACCTCGTGGATATCGACGGGGACGGCATCAAGGACCTCGTCACCGGCAAACGCTTCTGGGCACATGGCAAGAACGGGCCGGACCCCGACTCCAACGGTCAATCCCTCCTCTATTGGTTCAAGCTGACACGTCCCTCGAAGGGCACCGCTGAATACATCCCCTACAAGATCGATGATGATTCCGGCGTGGGCACGCAGGTGATGACAGGCCGGATCAACGGCGACAAGCGGCCTGACATCGTCGTCGGAAACAAAAAGGGCGTGTTCATCTTCCTGCAGGAACGTTAATGGAGGAACAGGCCGGGGAAACATCGCGCGAGTATGTGCTGCGGCCTTCACGGCCAACGGTTCAGACGCGCATTGATTATGCCGGCGAACTGAACCCGCAGCAGTTCGCCGCCGCAACCGCCCTCCCCGGCCCATCCCTGGTCATCGCCGGTGCCGGGTCAGGCAAGACCCGCACCCTCACCTACCGGGTGGCCTACCTGCTGGAGCAGGGAATCCCCCCGGACCGCATCCTCCTGCTGACGTTCACCAACAAGGCAGCCCGCGAAATGATGCGCCGGGTTGGGGAACTCCTCGGTCAGGATCTCCCGCAGTTGTGGGGAGGCACCTTCCATTCCATCGGCAACCGCATTCTGAGGCAGCACGCCCACAGGCTTGGCCACCAGCGCGGTTTCAACATTCTGGACCGGGAGGATGCCGAGCAACTCATCGCCGCCTGCGTGTCGGATGCGGGGATCGGAAAAGAATCAAAAAGCTTTCCCAAAAAGCATGTGCTCGCGAGCCTGTTTTCCATGGCCGCAAACACGATTGAAGAGATCCCGGCCCTGATCCAAGCAAAACACCCCGAGCTTGAGGAGTGGTCGAACAAAATTCAGATTCTCGCCAAAGCCTACACGAAGCGCAAACTCGAGACTGGCGCGATGGATTTTGATGACCTGCTGGTTCTCTGGCTCCGCTTGCTGGAAGACCATCAGGATGTCCGCGACGATTACGCACGCCGATTCCAATTCATTCTTGTCGATGAATATCAGGATACCAACCTCCTCCAGAGCAGGATCATCGACCTCCTGGCCAGCCGGAACCGCAACCTGATGGTGGTGGGGGACGATGCCCAGAGCATCTATGCCTGGCGCGGCGCCCACTACGCCAACATCATGCAGTTCCCCTCCCGCTACCCGGGGGCGAAGGTTTACAAAATAGAGACCAACTACCGGAGCACGCCGGAGATTTTGCGGGTGGCCAATGCGGCAATCGAGGGAAACCCCGGCCAGTTTCCGAAGACGCTGGAGCCCGTTCGTTCAAAGGGGGAAAAGCCCGCTCTGGTGGCCTGCAGCGATTCCGCACAACAGGCGGCGTTCATCGCGCAGCGGGTCCAGGAACTCGTCGAGGAGGGGGGTAGTCTGGACGACATGGCGGTGCTCTACCGCTCCCACTTCCACGCCCTTGAGTTGCAGCTTGAACTCACCCGCCAGCACATCCCCTTCACCATCACCAGTGGCATCCGGTTCTTTGAGCAGGCCCACATCAAGGATGTCGCCGCCTATCTCAAACTGGCCTCAAACCCGCGCGATGAACTCAGCTTCAAACGGCTCGTGCTCCTGCTGCCGGGAGTGGGCGAAAAGGGGGCTGTGAAGCTGTGGATCGCCTACAGGGAGGCCTGGAACCGTCAGGAAACCGAGACCCCCGGCACCACCCAGCCTGTCGCCCGCGCCCTGCAGGAAGCCGAGGCTGCCGCAGGGAAGAAATCCAAAGTCGCCTGGGCGCAGTTGGTTGCCACCATGTCCCAGCTGGAAACCGCGCCGATAGCCGGTGTTCCTGAAAAGATGATCAAACTGGTGCTCGAGGCGGGCTATGAGGATCACCTCAAGGAGACCTATCCGAACGCGGATGTCCGCATGGAGGATCTCACTCAATTGGCGGTGTTTGGCCGGGATTTCCAAAGCCTGGAGGAGTTCCTCACCCAGCTTGCCCTCGTCTCAAACACGGATGGCGATGCGGACCAGGATGCAGATGCCGGAAACAAGCTGCACCTCTCCACGATTCACCAGGCCAAGGGACTCGAGTTCAAGGTGGTCTTCATCATCATGCTGTGCGATGGCTTGTTCCCCACGATGCGGGCCGTTGACTCCGGATTCCCAGATGCGCTTGAGGAGGAACGTCGCCTCTTCTATGTCTCCGTGACAAGGGCCAAAAACGAACTGTATCTCACCTACCCGTTGATGCGAGCGGGCTATGACACTGGCGGTTATGCCATGCAGCAGGCATCCCGGTTCATTCAGGAAATTCCTCAGGACCTGCTCGTCGAATTCAATCTAACCCGACTTTCGCACGACCCTCGTTAAGTTGTTGATGATCAGGCCTCGAAATATTTAGGCACTACAAAGTCGTTGTGGTTTGGACTTCCAATTTTGTCTTTGGAAGGTCCTTCCAGTTCACCTTGAGTTTGTCATAGATCG
>CAIWMU010000064.1 GCA_903913865.1 uncultured Verrucomicrobia subdivision 3 bacterium | reverse complement strand
GGAAACGCCCAAGGTCGGGCGATCGCCGTTTTCCGTCCGGGAATCCGAAGGTCGCGCGTTGCCCGAACTCCCTCCGGGAATCCCAACGGGATTCTGCCATGAAGCCCGGGGTTGCGCCGCCGAGGCGCTACCCCGGGTAAAGGCCAAAGACATAAACAACCCCAACGGGGTTGTGCCGATGGTTCGAATGGGTGGCATGTGAGGTGTGTGTATGGCGTGGCTATTGGACATACATTCCGGGCGGACTCCTCTTCCGCACCCGTGAACCCGATCCCATTCCGCCCTTTGATATCGCACCCCGCCCGGCACGAACGGCACAAGCCCTTGCGGGGTAGGGAACACGATGCGGCCTGCACCCGGGGTAGCGCCTGGATCGGCGCAACCCCGGGCTGTATGGCACAACGCCTTCGGCGTAGGGGAGCTTGAACCGCGAATGAACGCGAATGGACGCGGATGGGGAAGGGTTATCCGCAGATGGGGGGAAAGTGGCCCCCCGCCAGGAATTCCGGGATGCTTTCAATCGCCCGACCTTTGCGATTCCCCGCTCCTCGGCGGCCGTCATCGGGCCGGGCGTTCACTGTTCGCGGAATTCGCGGACGAGGTTGGGCATGTTGCAGCCGGTGCAGATGGAATCGGAGCGTTCGCAGAAATCGCGCACGATCTGGACCAGCCCCTGCTGGGTTGCGGCCGTTTTGAGGATCTTTGCCCCGGGAGCCCCCAAAAGCCGCTGGCGCGCGAGTTTCAGCACAGAATTATCCTGACCGGCAGGCCATTGAAAATAACGGGTTTCAAGGCGGACCTTCAGGTCGGTATTGCCATGATCGGCGGCCTGCACCCAGAGCCAGGGGAGGATCACATTCATGGCCAGGTCGGATGCCCGGGCCTCGCCGAGGAGGGGTTGGTCGGAGGGCAGGGCCTTTGAGGCGAAGGTGTGGTGCCGTGCCCAATATGGATCCGGGGCGGCATCCAGAAGTTCGATCAGGGAACCCGGAAGCGCCGGAGTGGAGATTGTTTTGGTGCACCAGGATTCAATCCGGCGCAACAAATCCCCCCGGGCCGCCCAGTGTGCAGCCAGGGCGAGCCGGCGTGCGGGATGGTTCACCGGGCGCACGCCGTGCAGACGCCAGACGGTGCGGGGCAGGGTGCAATCCGAGAATCCCTCCCGCTCCCGCCACCAGGAATCCCAGAGGTGCCTCAAATATTGGTCCCCCTCCTTGCGGCTCAATTCCTGTGGCAGCAGGCCGGAAATGCCGAGAAGCCGGGCTTGCAACCCCAGCAACCCCGCATCCGGACTGCTCCATCGGCGGTGCAGTTCGGCAAGGGACTGCATGGGCCAGGTATTATGCTTGTATCCGAGTGCCCGGAAGAGCCCTTCCCAGAGCGCCTGTTCCCGGCCTGCGGTTCGTGCCCTGGCCTGGAAGAGGGCGGCCTTGCTCTCCAGCCGGAGCCGGGCCGCCTGCTCCAGCAACTGTGTTTGTTGTGCCGGGGAGAGGGTTTTGAATGGTTCACAGCAGCGGCCTTTTGCGGCATCGGAAAGCAATTCCCCCTGGCCCGCCAGCAGCAATCCCAATTCCCCGACCGGGGCATCCAGCGCTGCCCGAAGTGCCAGGCGGGGTGGTTCATTCGCCACAGGTTCGCCGCCATCCCAGACCACATGCAGGATGACGCCGGAAAAGGCCGGGTTCACATCATGCCCGTGGGAGTGCCAGCCACCGGGACGCAGATCCACCTCAATGTCACCAATGACGGGCGGGCCATCCCCGAGCGAAATCATGGCCCCGCGAAAATCCGGCCCCCCCTCAACACTGCGGAACCCGGGGTGGAGGACGCGCACCGGGCGGCCATCCAGGGCGTGAAGCTGGCCACGTCTGAGCCGCTGGTGCTGCCAGATGGTCTGCAGGAGTGCTTCCGGTGGATGCTCCGGATCATCGTGCAGCGCCGGGTCGAGACCCGGTCGGCCGCGCCAGTGCAGATACGGAGTGGGGGTAACGTGCAACACGCATCCCAGCTTTTGCTCCCGACACAGAATGTCAAGCGTAACTGGCGGGATCGAACAAGTCATATTTTTCTCGACCCCGTCTCCTGTGCAGGCAGGATCGTGGCATGCGATCCAGAATGATTTGTTGGGTGCTGCTGCTGGCATCCCTTGCCCCTGTGCGGGGAGGGCTGTCCGCCGAGGCTGACCGGCCCAATTTGCTGTTCATTCTGACGGATGACCAGCGGTGGAATACGCTGGGATGTCTGCCGGGCTCAAAAGTGCAGACGCCGAATCTGGACCGTCTGGCGCGGCAGGGTGTGCTGTTCCGGAACCAGTTTGTCACGACCTCAATCTGTTGTGTGAGCCGGGCCTCGATTCTCACCGGACAATACGAGCGGCGGCACCGGATCGGCGATTTTGCCACCCCGTTCACCCCCGGGCAGTGGGCCGAGACCTACCCGGCGCTGCTTCGAAAAGCCGGTTACCGGACCGGGTTCATTGGCAAATTTGGCGTGGGAAATGATGCGGCGATCGCGGCGATGGCGCCCGAGTTCGATTACTGGCGCGGTTTGCCGGGGCAGGGGGGGCTGTTCATCAATCCGAAAGATCCCACACGCACCCATACAACGGCGAGGATGGGGGATCAGGCCCTGGGGTTTCTGGAAGCCCAACCCACGAACCAGCCGTTCTGCCTCTCCATCAGCTTCACAGCCCCCCATGCCCGGGATCATCAGCCGAGGGAGTTCATGCCGGATTCCCGGGATGAGCCGCTTTACACGAATGCCGCCATTCGCAAACCGCCCACGGCCACGGATGAGCATTTCCAGCGGCTGCCGAAATTCGTGCAGACCTCCGAGGGTCGCACCCGTTGGCAGTGGCGGTTTGACACACCGGAAAAGGCGGCGGCAACCACGCGGGACTATTACCGGCTCATCACCGGAATCGACCGGGAGGTGGGCCGGATCCGTGCCCTGCTGAAGGCCCGGCATCTGGCGGACAACACGGTGATCATTGTGACGTCCGACAACGGCTTCTTTCTGGGGGATCGCGGGCTTGCCGACAAGTGGTTCATGTATGAGGAAAGCCTGCGGACGCCATTGATCATCCTGGATCCGCGCCAACCCTCCAGAGCCCGGGGGCGCGAGGTCGGGGCGATGACCTTGAACATCGACATGGCGCCAACCCTCCTCGATCTGGCAGGGGTGTGCCGGCCGGAGGGCATGCAGGGGCGCAGCCTGGTGCCGTTCATCCGGAACAGGCCGCCAAAAGACTGGCGGTCGGAATTCTTTTATGAGCACCATTACGGGCCGCAGATCATCCCCCCGAGCGAGGGGGTGCGGACGGAGCGTTACACCTACCTGCGCTGGATGAATGCGGAACCGCCGGTGGAGGAACTCTATGATTTGAAAAAGGATCCACTGGAGGAGCACAACCTTGCGGGAACGGCCGGGAAAAGCGCTGTTCTGGATGGGTTGCGCCGCAGGTGGGAGTCCTTTAGGCAGGAGTTGAGGTAGTTCGAGTACAACCCATCACATCATGAAGCATTCAATCTTCCGCAGTATCATTCCGATCCTGTTCCTGCTGATCCAGACCGCAGGGGCCGGGGATCAAAAGGGGCCGAACGTCCTGTTCATTCTGGCCGACCAGTGGCGGGCCCAGGCCTTCAGCCACGCGGGCGATCCCAGTGTTAAGACTCCGCACATTGATGCGCTCCAGCGGGAGTCGGTCCACTGCATCAACGCCGTGGCGGGGCTTCCTGTCTGCTGCCCCAGCCGGGCCTCGTTGCTCACAGGGCAGAGGGCGCTGACGCACGGCGTGTTTTTGAATGATGTGCCGTTGAATCCCCGGGCGGACAGTCTTGGAAAGGCCTTCGCCAAAGCCGGATATGCCACCGGCTACATCGGCAAGTGGCACCTGAACAGCAACGGTCGCTCGGCATTCATTCCCCGGGAGCGCCGGCAGGGGTTTGATTATTGGAAGGTGCTGGAATGCACCCATGATTACAACCACTCCCCCTACTATGCCGATGGCCCGGAGAAGCTCCAGTGGGAGGGTTATGATGCCATCGCGCAAACCCGTGATGCCGGGCAATATTTGAGGGACCATTCCCGCAGCGGGAAACCGTTTTTCCTCTTTCTGGCCTGGGGGCCGCCGCATGACCCCTACCAGTCGGCACCGCCGAAGTATCGGGCCGCCTACAATGCAGCCGCGTTGAAGCTCCCGGCGAACATCCCCCCGGAGTTGGAGGCAAAAGCCAGAACCGCCCTGGCCGGATACTATGCCCATTGCGCCGCGCTGGATGATTGTGTGGGGGAATTGCTCGAAACCCTGCGGGAGACGGGCCTCGCCGAAAACACGCTGGTGGTGTTCACCTCAGACCATGGGGATCTGCTGGGGGCACACGGCAGTTTCAACAAGCAGCAACCTTACGATGAGTCCGTCCGCATCCCCCTCCTGCTCCGCTGGCCCAAGGGGTTTGGGAACCGGGCCCGTTCGCTGGAGGCGCCGATCAATTCCGAGGATATCATGCCCACCCTGCTTGGCCTCTGCCGCGTGCCGATTCCCAAGTCCGTCGAAGGGCTCAATTACAGCAAATACGTTCTCGGGGGGCGGGATCCCTCCGATGGGGCCGCGTTGCTGACCTGCGTTGCGCCGTTTGGTCAGTGGGAACGGCGGATCGGGGGCCGTGAATACCGGGGCATTCGCACCAGAAGCCATACCTATGTGCGCGATCTTCAGGGGCCGTGGCTTCTTTTCGACAACCAGTCCGATCCCGGCCAGCTGAACAATCTGGCGAACAACCCGGCCCACGCGAAACTTCAGTCCCGGCTCGACGCCCTCCTGAACCGGAAGCTCAAGGCCGCTGCCGATCCCTTTTTGCCGGGGGATGTTTCCATCCGGAAATGGGGCTACACGGTGGACGTGAACGGAACCGTGCCTTACGCGCCGTAGAAGCCATTTTGCTCAGGATCGGGGAATGGGCTGAACCGCTGCGTGGTGGGGCCCACACTGGGGGGCTGCCCTTCGACGTTACAGTTCAGGGCGGCGCGGCGTTGAACTCATCAAACAGCGTCACACTGTCGGCCTTCGTCCAGAGCCCGGTCCTTCCTGCGGATGAGAATGTTTTGTCCTCCACCTCAAACAGGACTGTTCCATTGAGGATCGCTTTGAATCGTGCCCCTGAGAACTCGACCCGCAGGGTCTGCCACTGGGAGGGGGCGACCTTTGCGCTCACTCCGTATCCTCCGGCACGGCCCACGATATCCAGCGCGGTGCGGCGGCCAGCCTGCACCTTGTAGAGGACCACGTTGTCCTCAAGAGCATTGGCGCGGCAGACGTAGTAATTTTGGGCGTCCAGAGCCCGCCACACCACACCGGCGGCCTGGTCGATTTTTCCACTCACCGTCTTGAACTTCACCTCAACCCAGCCGTCCTTCAGCGCAGCCCCATCCCAAAGGGAGAGCGCGAAGCTCGACTTCGGCAACTCTGCCGACTGCCGGAGCACCTGGGTCCCGCCCGGGGCGGTGGGATCCACCGCCACGCGCCAGTCGGATTTGCCTTCCCCTGTCGCACCGGACGTCCAACCCGGTGCATTCTTGTCTGGCGCCGTTCCTTCGAATCCGGCCGGAACGGCCATGCCGAGGGTCCGGGCGCAAATCGTGGCCAGGGCAAGCAGTGGAATGAATAAATGTTTCATGGTCGTCTTCCGGTTAAAATGGGCTGTTCAATTTGCACAACCTACCCCGCTGTGGACGAAACGTCGAGATGGTCTGGTGGAATGTCTGTGGGAGACGGGAAGAAAACTGCGGCGGAGAAAAGGGATTTGGACTCTCTGCGTCGCTCGATCTCTGCGGGATACGTTCCCCTTCGGTGCGTGGGCAATTAGAGCATACGTTTTGTGGTGGTGGGGCTAGAAATTCCCGTCGTAGATTCTTGTGGGTAAATGAGTTCATGTCCTTTGCAACACTCGTCATCCCGTCGTGACACGGTGACCCAACCGCCTTCCCCATCCCGGAATCCCAGGGGGTTGTGCGCGCGGGCGTTTCCCCTCCGGGAATCCCCAAGGTCGTGCCTTGCCCCATCCCCCTCCGGGAATCCCAACGGGATTCTGCCATAAAGCCCGGGGTTGCGCCGCCGAGGCGCTACCCTGGGTAAAGGCCAAAGACTTAAACAACCCCAACGGGGTTGTGCCGTTCGTGCCCGCCGGGGGGTGCGGGAAACAAGGGCGGAATGAAATCAGGTTCACGAGTGCGGAAGAGGAGTCCACCCGGAAAGAATGTCCAATATCCACGAAATACACACACCTCACATGCCACCCATTCGACCCATCG
>CAIWMU010000063.1 GCA_903913865.1 uncultured Verrucomicrobia subdivision 3 bacterium | reverse complement strand
GCTCAAGGGTCTTGTGATCAAGTGTCCGCCCATCAATTGTTGCCATGCAAACAAAACTACCGCGAGAGCAGGATATAGTCCAGCAAAATGTAGCCTATCCTACGGACTTGGCAGTACTTTGCCTCGTTTCAAGAGTGTCTGTAACAAAAAACATATAACGTTGTGGATTTGCCGTGCCCACTAAGGGACCTGCAATGGGATTGTTGGTAAAAGTTTCGAATTTCTGATGGAGATTAGCAAGTGCTTGGTTGACTTAGATTTATTTCCTTAGAACTACAAATCTACTTCCGTGCCCGGTAAAAACGAGCCTTGGTGGCGGCTGTGTAAGGCAGGTTCAACCGAACCGCCTCGATCCCCTTGCCAACGACCGTTTGAACAGGAAGCCAGGATAGGAAATCCAACGATTCCTCAATGGTGATACTAGCTGCAGTGGGACCATAAAGTTCCATCCCAACAGTGTTACCCGAAACACCCTGGAGACGGAGGCGGATTTCCTGAGGCTCACTTGATTGAACAACTTTGAACAATTCTCCGCCGACGCTTATGTAACCAAACCGTTGCGAACCATCACCTGCTTCGACCCGGTAAAAGAACGAACCAGCACCCGAGTTTTGTTGGGCGGTTGTTATGCTGATCCAAGGGGTAAGCGAGACCGCGTTCCAAAGCACTGAGCTGGGAACAGAGAGTCGCGCCTCATACAATCCACCATCATTAGGGACGACTTGCTGGGATGGGTTCAGGACAGCATCGAAGCCGCGTTGGGTGACTAGGAGGGTCTGCGATCCAATTTGGAAGGTGGCGGTGCGAGAACTCTCGCTCGTTGAATAGGGAGCGATTGCGATCATTATCGTTTTCGTTCCGGACCCGACGGTTTGGGTAGGCTGCGCCCAGACGGGGGTTTGGGTATCAACGTGAATAGTCCATTGGGCCCCATTCTCAGGCTCAATACCAAACATTAATACCCCTCCCTGCGGGGATACGGTTCCATGAAGTATCGAATCTGTCTTTGAGAAACCAGCCGATAAGGGGGTTACGTTAACGTCTCTTCCGGTTTGGGTGATTTTGACAGTCTGCTCTGCTACAATGAGGTCAATTCCTCGTGGCTCGGTCGTTTCGTTAGGTATCACGGTCAAATTCACGGTCGTGGAGGACGTACGATTGATATCACTGAGCCCATCAAGAAGCACCCAGTTTGTAGGTGAATGCCCGGTCCAGTTTACTCCTGCAGGAACTGTCACGCTTAATGGGACAGAGCCGCCCGCTGGTCCCACCAAAACCTGATTCGGTGCGACAGAGGGTTTGAACGCATCTTGGCGGACCTCATAGATGCGCGTGGGATTCAACGAGTCGGATAATTCAGCAGCGGTCTGCTGTCCGATTTCAGTCCCGTAAACGGTGCAGCGATAACCAGGATAAAAGGAAGTAGTCAAAATACCAGGAGCGTTTGTTGCAATCTTTGTCATTACGGGGCTACCGTCGGCGAAAATGCTTATTTTTCCCGATGCCGCGACACTTGCCACAAGCAAGGTCTGGGCACCGGGTGGACTATTTGCATTTCCCGGCAAAACAATTTCTGTTGTCCCTATCACGAAGACGTTCCTACGACTCGGGTCGGCCAACAAAACCATGGACACACCATTTGCGAGGTTGAAGCCTGCCGTGCTGATCAGGCGCTGGTCTAAATTGGTTCGTGAAAACGCAAGCATCGAATAGCCTCTAAGCGTTTCTGTGGGTAAATACGCCACACCCCTTTGGTCGTAGCCCTGCGCCGATGTGTTAGCCTTGAACTGTGTGAGTGTATAGCGGTACTCAGCGAACTCCCTTGGCATCACCTCTCCGGCTGAATTCACTAGTGGCAATCCGTTACCGTATGGTTCTGGGCGAACTTGTTCGTACCTGCCATCCGCTTTTACTTTGTTTATCCAGATGTTATATGGTAGGTTCCCGGGACTCGTACTGGCTAACATCGTGATGCGAGTCGAACTTTCACTTTGGGCGTTCTCGAAGGCCTTAACCCAAGTACAGGTCGCTGCAACGAGTTGCACCTCTCTAGGCCCTAGTACAACGACTTGACTCCAAACCGACTTCTTTAGCACTTCATCAATGCCTGAGGCAGGATCTGTGAGATGGGCCAGCACCGGGAGGGCTTTGGGAAATGCGAAAAGAGGATCGACACCGGCTGGTAGCGTTGGCGTTTCTCTGGCCACCAAAAGATAACCGACACGCGCCTGGGTTGTGTTGTTGGGCAGGGCAGCAACCCCAACCGTGCCCGAACCCGTGCGGATGCCGATGTTGTCCACCCTAAGCCAGGGGCTCTGTGAAGTGACGGACCATGGAGTCCCCGGCGTGACTGTAACGTTGAAATTGCCGGACGCGCCTGCCGCTGCCGCCGTTGAATGTGACGGATCAATCAAGATCGTCGGCCGCTGATTACCTATTTGCCGGATCGTAACAGTTTTGCTCCCCACCGTGACGGTAGCAGTCCTCTCTGTGTAGCCGTCGTTTGGGGCGATCAGACATGAGAACTGTCCAGACCCCTGCACCGGAGAACTTGAGCCGAGAGTGATCCAAGGGACATTCACTACCGGCTTCCAGACTGTGGAACCGACCGCGCTGACAGCGACACTCACAAGATTGAAGTAGTAGGGAACCGTCAATGCATTTGTCGAAAGAATTACATCTTCACCGGACTGCTGGACGATCAGGGTCTGTCCGGCGATTACCAGAGATCCAACTCTAGGGTCGAGTCCTGAGTTCCGTGTGAGGGTCAGGGACCTTGTCCCAGAGTTGAGGTTGTTCACTGGGCTCGTGAAGGTAATCCATGCGTTGGTGTTCTCAAAACGCCACTTTGTCCCCGTCATCACCGTGACATCCACATTAGCGGTCCCTCCATCCTTGCCCATCGTCAAGATGGAGGGGGTCAGTGTCCCACCACGACCGTTTTGAACAAGTGTGAAGGTCGCGCTGGGGTTAAACACAATCAAGGCCTTACGGCTTTCGGCATTGAAGTTTTCCGAAAGATAGTATGCAGCGAAAGTCGGCGGCACAGGCAGAAGAGTCACCCAAGAGATATCATCTCCTGCTTTTGCTGCAACCACGGCTGCTGTCCACTGTTCCTCCCCTATGGCCGGCAAAACCGAGATGCTGCCTGACGCGTCACTAGGGTTATTCGCGGAGTGCTCTCGTGTGAGTGGAGCGATCGAGAGAGCGTTCACAGCGCACGGCATGCAACAAAGCGCCAGAAGAAGGCCAATCCGCATTATTAGGTTCAACTTCCTTGAACCACCCGTTTTAAGCACAATCAGTTTCATCGTCCACCTCTGACCCTTTCAACTTTCCATCTACGGCTTGTTATCAGCTGCCCAAGGTGACGTCACGTGGTAAGTGGAATCCAGTCATTCACAAACCCATGCATCACCGTAAAGACGGATCTTACATTTGGTCAAGTTGCCGTCTAAAGGCTCATCGTATTGCGTGTCGCCAATACTATTTTCGATAGAACTCCTGCCAGACCTTTTTGTCAAATGAAAACTTTCGCATAAATGGTTTTAGTGTAATTACGCCTATGCTCTGGTGCAGGCTGTCGAATTCGCTTTCCAAACCACTGTTGATAACAGAGCCCCCGTGGACACTGCTCCCGGAGTCGGGCTGTCTATGTTCGAACCTCTTTGCGCTTTGCCTGCTGTTCCCGACGGAGCCCGCTGACTTGGGTTCGGCAATTCCGCTCTATGGCTTTCGATACTAACCCGCTCAAACTCCCCCAACGCCACCGTCTCAGAAACGCCAACCTCGTAGTCGGAGCGGGTTATGGTGGTGCCCAGCAAGTTGCTCAGCACGACGGATGCTTGATCGTAGAAAGCTCCAAGGTTCTGTTGATCGACGTCAATTTGGCCCAGTGGCTTATTCGTCACCTCTATGGCGACCGGTCGCGATGTGGCCCCTAGCGTCACTGCAGTCAAAGTCGCTGGAACGGCTTGACCCGCTGATTCTAAACCGTTGCTGTTGCCTCCAATGGTTGGCTTCGGTGGGGTTGTGTTCGAGACCACCCCGCTGGGCGGCGCCGTGGTTGGGGGTGGGATATTTGAGAGAGATGCCAAAGGTGGTGTAGTCTGTAGAGGTGTTGGATTTTGAGCTTCCCCGTTCGTCTGGCAATAGAGAGGAAGCGCAAAGCAGGCAACCAAGACCGCTGTTAGTTGCACGAGGAGTCCCATGAGAGGGCTATTTGCCTGGTGCAGGTGTTGATTCGCCGGAAAGTAAGGTTCTGGATTTGATTTAATGATTCGGTTTAACCGCAAATTGGTGGTGAGATAAATCGGGCACTTTGATGAATGGCGGCTGGCTTTTGGCGATTCGAGAGTATTGTCAAAGTTCGCGGTCTTGGTCTTTTTTAGCCCAAGCTCTAGAGCACAACCACCAGTTCAGGCTTATTCCGCCAGCCAGCATCAATGCGGAGAGGGCTCTCATTTTATGCGCTGCCATTTTCATAATGTACTACGCTCAAACGTTTTAGGCTGAGCATGTGGCTCGGCTGCTATGAGCTGCCACCGCAGTCTTTTAATGTTCATACAACCATAAACCGGGCTCCACCGAGAACCTTACAAAATACTTTCACTTTTTTGTGTTATTTACCCGCCTCGAATTGAATGGTCCGCAGGAATTCGAGCGAAGCGTAGCCGCTCGGAGCGGGAGCACTGTGTCGGGGCTCTTCAACTTCACGGTTTCTCGGCCAGATCTTTCATCCTTCCTCTCCGCCATATCTGCGACAGGGATTGGTCCGCAGATTTCACAGATGAACGCAGATGGAGGAATGGACTTTGACTGGAACCTGTGGCTATCCGACCCATCTACGGATTATTTCCGTGGAATGGGGTTTGCCCGGGGCACGAGGCACGCACCCAGCCGATGATATCGGGCCTGCAGCCCTCCGCTCATTCCAACTCCCGGTTCTGGGTCGGTCATCCAGGAAGGTGCCCTTCGCTGGACATTTCACCCGGTTCAGGCGCGTCCTTGAGAGTGATTTGTTTGGTTGAATCGGTTCGACGGTTGGGGCTATATTCCCCACGTTATGAACTTTCGTTTCCAAATTGGCAAGGCGACTGAGGCCGCATGCCTGTTTCTGGAGCACGGCGGTCGGCAGATGAACATCATGAAGCTGATAAAGTTGCTTTATCTGCTGGACCGCTGCTCACTGGACCGGCGGAACATTCCTGTCATTGGCGGCGATTATCTCTCCATGCGCAACGGGCCGGTAACGAGCGAGATTCTGGACCTCATCAACTCGGGGCGGCTTATGGGTGAAACGGATCGCCGCTGGGAGCAGTGCATCACCGACCGCCGCAACCATGACGTAACGTTGGAGACCATGCCATCCCTGGAGAATCTGGCCGACACCGAAATCGCTCTCGTGGATGAAGTTTGGGCTGAACATGGAGGCAAGGACCAATGGGAACTGGTTGCATGGTGCCACACCCACTGCAAAGAATGGACACCGGTGACAAATGGTTGTGCCCCCATCGCGGTCGAGCAGGTCGGCATGGCCCTTGGGAAAAGTGCTGCCGAGGTCCAACGCCTTCGGCAGGAAGCCATCGAGTTGAACCAGCTCGATGAAATCTTTTCGGTGTCATGATCCAGCTCGGGACAGCCCTGAAATGTTTGGCACCCCCGTTTCATCGTTGTCTTGTCATCTCTGACCCGCAAACCAATGGAGGTCATGTTGTTCTCGTGCGGCTCACAACCGATGATGGAACATGGCCTGATCGCGATTGTGTTCTCACCGCCAGGGATTGGGACGAGCTGGAGCACGATTCGACGGTTGCATACTCCACATGCAAGTTCGGCAAGGCTGTGGATTCCCTGGAAAGATCCATTCAAGATGGTGTGTTTCAGGAAATAGCCCGCCCATCCGACGCCGTGCTGCGCAGGGTGATTGCGGCTGGCCACACAGCCGCAGGAATGCCTCGTGGAGCGAAGCGCTTCCTTGCGCAGTTTTGACCCCTTCGCAACCTCCGCCCTTTGGGGGAGATCCGGCAACCCACCGCACCCGGTTTGCATCGATCGGAGCCGGCCGATGATATCGGGCCTACAGCCCTCCGCTCATCTTGGTGCCCGATTCCTATGGCGGTGCCATAGGCTGGGATGGGGCCGGGCCGTTGGCCCTTCCTGAACCGAGCACCAACGGTGCGGCCTGATACCAGCCTTGGGCAAGGTCCAAGGTTTTGGTCCGCAAATAATAATTCCGAGGGCTGTAGGCCCGATTCATCGGTCCCGGCCAGAAACCGGATATGAAACCGGGCCTACAGCCCTCCATCCATTCCGATGCCCAAATCCTATGGCGGTGCCATAGGCTGGGATGGGGCCGGGCCGTTGGCCCTCGAACCAACCGACGCTACGGGGCTGGTTGTGCCGGTCGCACAACCCTCAAACAAATCGGGCGGCGTTGCGAAACATCGCTGGCCCTCCGCTTGCTTTCACCACCGGATCAAATCTTCGGAAGCTCGAAGCCTTTGCGGCGCGGGCGGGAGAGGAGGCTGTTGGCCTCGTCATCTCCGATGAAATGCTCTTTCTTGGGATCCCAATGCAGCCTGCGCTGGACGGCGCGGCAGATGTTCACGAGGTGGCAGAGGGTGGTGGCCCGGTGACCGGTTTCCGCACAGGCGTTCGTCAACTTGCGGGTGCGGATGCAGTCGAAGAAGTTCTCAATGTGCGGAATCGATTCTTTGGGTCCCTGGGGGGTGACGGGGGGTGCGTTTTTGCGCAGCTCCGGGATGTCGCTGGTGTAATCCCCGCGCAGGATTTCGATCTTTCCCTTGTCGCCGATGAAGATGGCCCCGAGATCCTCCATGTCCCGTCTGGCACCAGCGATCTTCAGGTGGACTCCATTGGCATAGCGCATCGTGAGCTTGCATTGGGGACCCGGTTCCTCCGGCCAGATCTCCACCGGACCGGTGTCATCCGTGCCCAGTCCACATTGGACCTGGTCGAGGCTGTGGGTTCCCCAGCCGGTGACGCCCCAGCTTTGGCCGCCACCATCAAACTGGACGAAATCGCCCCAGCTGTTCATTAACTCAAGATAGAACGGGCGAAGCCCCGTCTGGTTGCACCACTGGTCCCAATCCATGCCGACGGGCAGCGGATCCGGGGTGTCCCTCGGTTTCCAGACGCGACCCGGGGCAAAGTTGCAGGTGAGGACGGTGTGGACCTTTCCAATGGCCCCGTCCCGCACCAGTTTGCTCGCGTGGCGGTTGATGGGCATGGACCGTTGCTGGGAACCGGTTTGGACGACCCGCTTGTATTTATGGGCCGCCTTGACAAGCGTGCGCCCCTCGGCCAGCGTGAGGCTCTGTGGTTTCTCAACGTAGGTGTCCAGCCCGGCCTGCATGGCGTGGATGCAGATGAGCACCCGGGCGTGGGTGGTGGTTTCCACAAACACGGCATCCAGCTTCTCCCTTTCGAACATATCCTGGTAGTGCTGATACTTGTGCCATTTCTCCCCGCCGGGCACCTGTTGTGCCGCCTTCTCGATGCGGTCCAGATTGCAATCAGCCACCGCGACCAGTTCCGCGCCCGGCAACGCCTCGTTCTTCAGAATCCAACGGGCTCTCCCGCCAAGCCCGATGAAACCCACCTGTATCCGGTCGTTCGGGCCTCGGCGGCGGTTGGCACCGAGGACCTCCGGGCTGAGGATCATGGGAAAACCAATCGCTGCGGCGGTGGCAGCGGTGTGGCGCAGGAATTCTCGTCTTTTCATGTTGTTCAGGGTTGTGGTGATGTGGTGGCGGGTCGGAGAGTTTTATGCGGGGAGGTTTTGCCTATCTTTCGCGGGTATGGATCGAACGGCCGATGAACCGGGATGTTGCTCCCCTGCCCTGTTCTGGCCACCCGGCAGCCCGGGAGTGCCAACGGCATGGTGACGGATGACCGGTTGGGCGGATTCATGTGTTGCAGGTTACTTTCCGGGACGCCGGAGTCAACCCCGGTATCAATCCTCGTGACCGACCGGGGTGGTAAAATCGTTAAGAGGGTAGCCTCCATATATTACATGAACGCAAGAGCCGGCGCATGCGGCGCAACGCTGGGCTTTGCGGCGCAATCCCGTTGGGATCCCCGAGGGAGATGGGGCTGGGTCACCATACGACGACGGGATGTTGTTCGTCGTCAACGACGTCCACCCATTTCACCGGAATGATCTCCGAATTGCATGCCTGCCCCCACCGAAGGGATTCTCTCGCGCAGAGACGCCGAGGCGCGGAGGGCCCGAATCCTTTTTCTCCGCGACTCAGCCTCTCCGCGCGAGATTTTTTCCAGTCCTCGCGGCAAATGGCTCAACCCACATGAGCCGACGGATTTCCCCCTCCCCAACGTCAACGACGTTGTGCCATAGAGCCCCGGGTTGTGCGGGTCGCCGCACTACCCCGGGTTCAGGCCACATCGGGTTCCCTACCCCGCAAGGGGTTGTGCCGTTCGTGCCCGTCGGGGGGGTGCGATATTAAAGGGCGGAATGGGATGGGGTTCACGGGTGCAGATGAAGAGTCCGCCCGGAATGTATGTCCATTATCCACGAAATACACACACCACATGCCACCCATTCGAACCATCGGCACAACCCCGTTGGGGTTGTTTATGTCTTTGGCCTTTACCCGGGGTAGCGCCTCGGCGGCGCAACCCCGGGCTTTATGGCACAACACCTTCGGTGTAGGGAAGGAAGGACCCCGGATGAACGCGGATGGGGGGACCGTTTGGAAATCCCAATCCGGGACTCACAACGGCGTTGTGCCGCGGCATCACATTTGCGGCAGAATCCCCTTGGGCTTCCCGGACGGATTGTTCGGCCCTCCCCCCGACCGACGGGCTGCGACGAACTTGGTATGTGCGTCGTTCTGTCGAGCAAAGGAGCTGCAGTGCTTACACCGCCACGGCTTTACATCTGCTCCAGAGTTTCTATTCCAAGGACGTCGAGGCCCTGTTTCAGGACACGCGCGGTCAAATCGCAAATCGCGAGGCGGCTGGCCCGGGATTCCGGCTCCGCTTTGAGGACCTGGCAATTTTCGTAGAATGCGGTGAAGTCCCCTGCGAGATCGTAGAGATAGTTACAGAGGAAGTTGGGTCGGTATTCCTCGGCCACAGCCTCCAGAATGATCCCGAAGTTCAACAGACGCCTGGCCAGTGCGACCTCCTGCGGGGCATCCAGGAGGATGCGGGCGGGAGCGGCCTCCGCCTCCGCGCCGACGTTCCCCTTGCGGAAGATGCTACGGATCCGGGCGTAGGCATACTGAAGATATGGCGCTGTGTTGCCGTTCAGGGCGAGCATTTTATCCCAGCTGAAGACGTAGTCGCTCTGGCGGTTCGGCAGCAAATCCGAGTATTTAACCGCACCCAGGCCGATCACCCGGGCGATCTCCCGTTGTTCAGCCTCCGTGAGCGTGGGATTCTTTTCTGCAACGGTTTTCAGCGCCCGTTCTGCCGCCTCATCCAAAAGGTCCGTCAGCTTGATGGTTTCCCCGGATCGGGTCTTGAACGGCTTGCCATCCTCCCCAAGGATCGAGCCAAACCAGACGTGGGCCAGCCGGACCTTTTCCCCGGACCGCCATTTTTGGAACACGGCAAAGATTTGCTGGAAATGGAGCTGCTGCCGGCCATCGGTCACATAGACAATTTCATCCGGCTTCCATGTTTCCAGCCGGTGTGCCATGGTCGCGAGGTCTGTTGTGGTGTAATTCGCCGCACCATCACTCTTCTGCACCAGGGCCGGGTGGGCCTTAAGGGTGGGAATTTCCTCGAAGAATACCACCTTTGCCCCCTCGCTCTCCACCGCAATCCCCTTCCCCACCAGTTCCTGCACCAGGGGTTGGAGGCGTGGATTGTAGAAGCTTTCGCCAAGGGTCACATCAAACCGGACCCCAAGCCTCTCGTAAATGGTGTCAAATTGCACTTGGGACAGCGCAATCATCTCTCGCCAGATCCGGAGATTCTCCTCATCCCCGCGCTGCAGCCTGACCAGCTCCTGCCGCGCCTCCTCCAGAACAGCCGGGTCCGCCTCGGACAGGCGGTTGACCAGCTTGTAAAGCCGCTCCATTTCGCCGATGGGATCGGCTTTAAGGGCGGCGGCATCGAGGTGAAGTTTCCATCCCACGAGAAGTTTCCCGAACTGGGTGCCCCAATCGCCGATGTGGTTGTCGGTGACAACCCGGTGTCCCAGCAGCCGCAGGGTGCGCGCGAGGGAATCCCCAAGGATCGTGGACCGGATGTGCCCCACGTGCATTGCCTTGGCCACATTCGGCGAGCTGAAATCAATAACGACCGTCCGCGGTTTGTCTGCCGGTTCAAAGAAAAGCGGACCCCCGGCTGCCGCCGCTTCCAGGGCCGCCACCTGCGCCTGGCGCTTGATGTGAAAGTTGAGAAAGCCCGCTCCGGCAATTTCCACCCGCTCGCACAAATCGGTGAGGTTCAGCCTGGCGAAAACATCGGCCGCAAGTTGCCGGGGGTTGAGCTTCCGGGCCTTGGCCAGGCCCATGAGGGCGTTGGTCTGATAATCCCCGAATTTCGGATCGGGACAGGGCCTGACAAGCACAGACGCGACATCCGCATCTGGAAGAACGGCAAGCACGGCCTCCTGAAGGCGGAGTTCAATCAGTTTATTGATGGGCGGCATATGAAAGTGCGGACTGCAGCGGACTGGGAACGACCGGCGACGGAACGAACTGGTCAGTTCTTGCCCTGTTCCCGGATAATCCTCAGCATCCCCTCGGCATCCGGAGACTGCTCCAGTGCGGTGCGGAACTCAGGTTTGTGCAGGAGTTTGGCGATTTTGGCCAGGGTGTGCAAATGCTTCTGAAACTGACCCTGCGGCACGAGGAACAACATGACAAGACTCACGGGCTGGTTGTCCAGGGCTTCGAATTGAATCCCCTTCCTGGACCTGCCAAACGCGCCCACGACCTCATAGATCAGGTCGGTGCAGGCATGCGGGATCCCGATGCCAAAGCCGATCCCGGTGCTCATCGAAGTCTCGCGCTTTTTCACCACGGCCGCGATGGCGTCCCGGTGCTCCAGCTTGATTTTGCCGGTGGCGACAAGGTTGGCTATCAACTCGTCGATGACCTCCCATCGGGTTGTAGCCTGCAAATCTGTAACGATTTGTTCTTTGCTTAGAATGTCGCCTAAATCCATAAACCGCAGAGTCGATCCGTATCCGAATCCGAATTTCGCCTGATCCCCGCCTCCATTTCAAGCTTGAAGTTTGACGCCTATAAATAGAGCCCACATTTCCTGCCTGTGTTCCCACCTGAAAATCCCCAACTTCGCACCCACTTTACGCTCCTCTCAGGAAAAGAGAACCTTTATTCCTGAGATCAGCGCAGATGTGTCGTTCCACCAGAACCGGAGGGCCTCGATCACCCTCACCTGTTCCGTCAGCAGCGGGATCCCCAGCAACAGCACGACAAGGTTTCCCAGGAAGATGATCACGGCTGAAAACAGGTAGCCCTGCTCCGTGATGTCGGTCTGCCTGACCTGAAGCGCATGCCACGTCAGGGTGACGTGAAACGAGTAGCTGGCCCCTATGATCAAATGGAACCAGGCCATGTGAAACTTCAGGGTCCAAAACTGTTGGATCACAAGAAAGGTGAGAATCACCATGATTGCATAGATGGGGCAGAAATAGGGGGCCAGGGAGATCAGGAAGTTGTTTTTTGTGACCACCACATGTCCCCCGCTGGAAGTGGCCTTGAACTTTTTAACCCTCCCTCCCATGAGCCAGACCCACAGGGCATGGGTCAACTCGTGACCGAACACATAAACCCACATGGGCTTTGGCAGCAGCACAAACACAACGAGCCAGCAGGCGGCCCCTCCACAAAACGCCACCCAGAAGTTCTCGGCCCCTCCACTCGCCCGAGCCACTTTCAGGAGTGCGGATACGGCCCCGTAGCACAGAGGCAACAGAAGGAGTCCGACAAGGAATTTAAGCCATTTGGGCATCAGGCACGTGTTCCGTCTATTTGCAAATCGAGAACCCTCCCCTCATCCACCCCGGCCGGATGGAGTGCTGGAGAGTTTTCTCATCACCCGGTGGATTACTTTTGCCACGAACTCCCCGGCTGAAAGTGGAATGATGCGCCGAAGTGCATACCTGTCACTCCCGGGCGGGTTGAACCCGGGAAGCACGGTGACCGCACTTTGGTAACCTGCTTCCATCACCAACTCCCTGGTCTCAGCCGTAAATCCTCCGTAAGGGTGGCAAAAGTGCCTGACTGCCACACCAAACATATCCTCCAACGCCTTCTTGCTGTCCACAATCTCAGAGCGGGCCTCAACTCTGGATAACTTCCGCAGGTTGCGATGGGTTCTCGAATGGGACCCGATGGCGTGACCCGCGCCGATCCATTCCCTGATCTGTGCCTGATCCATCAACCGCTCCGGGGTATCCCCCTTTGCGATATCCCAATCATTCAGCCCCCCGATTCTGTCGCTGACAATATATTGCAGTCCTTGAAAGCCGTGCCGACCCAATGGTTCCAATCCATTCCTCAAGACGTTTTCAAACCCGTCGTCGAAAGAGATAACCACCCCACCCCCTGCCAGTTCCTCAATTTTTGAGGATTTGAATCCCTGGCGGCGGAGTTGCGCCAATTGATCGTCAAACCGTCCCGGACTGACATAGAGGAAGGGATCCCGCGTGCCTTGCGGGGGGGGTGCGATTTTGTGATAGGTATAAATACCTCCGATCTGCCGCAGCATCCTGGACTGGGCACTCCCGAGAAAAATCGCTGTGAACGGGTTGATCACTTGTTTTGGTGCTTTTCGACAATAAACTGTAGTTTTGCTCTCGAGAAGGTCTTTGTCTTTATGGACAATAGCCTCCACACGGTTCCACCCTGCCAGACATTTTTTATTGAGCAAGACGGGGGTGGTAATGACAAGAGAAAATTTGCTGAGTCTAACCTTACATATTTTTGTTGATCTGTTTTGGCTTTTTATGGAGAATAGGTTCTTACGGTTAGAAAATTTATGAAACATATGAAACGGCTCTTGCGTCAATCCCTAGCAGGATCTCTGCTGGTTCTTACTGCCTCCCCTGCCCTTGTCCTGGCTGATACTTTGGGAACAGGTGATATCTTTATTTATCGTGTAGGTACCGGCGCTGCCGCCCTGGGCACGACCGCGAGTGCCGTGTTCCTTGATGAATACAGTCGTTTCGGATCATTGGTTCAGTCCATCCCCTTGGACACAACTGGAGCTGCTTCCCTGACTGCCGTTGGAAACGCCACAACTGAGGGAATTATGTCCGCCTATCAGGTTGGAACCGCACAGGCCGGCCTGGTTTTTACCGGATATCGCAAGGATGTCGGTCTGACAAGCCCGGCGTCTGATCTGCCTGCTGCCACGCCTCGAGTCATTGCCACCATGGGACTTTCCGGTCTGGCGAACACCTCCATCACCCTTTCCGATACCACCGGCACCATCCGCAGTGCCGCGAGCACTGACGGCTCCAGCCTGTTTTATGTGGGAACCTCCGCCAGCGTGCGCTATGTTGGTTCACCCGGTCCTCTTACAACAAGCGTCTCGATTGACGCACGCAATTCCCGGCAGGTCGTCATTAGCGGAAGCAGACTGTTTGCCTCAAACGGTTCTACTGCCATTGCTCCGAAGGTACAGGACTATGGAATTTTTCCTGTCGGAACCACGGTCGGAGGTTCTGTTGTTTCTCTGGCCTTACCCAACGCAGTCAACGGCATCTCCTTTTTGGACCTGAATCCAACCGTTGCTGGTGACGATACGGTTTATGCCTTGGACACTGTTGCCAACCTCATTTTGAAGTATTCCTATGATGGATCTGCCTGGTCAGCGAACGGTTCACTGGCCGCCGGTAGTGCCGCAAATATCACCGGTTATTCCGACGTTGCCGGTGCTCACCTTTACATGACCAGCACCACGAAGCTGTATGAGTTGACCGATGCTTCAGGTTATAATGCCGCCATCGCGGGAACTCTTAACACCCTGGCCACAGCAGGTGCCAACACTGCGTTTCGTGGCGTCTCTGTTATTCCGGAGCCCTCCTCGCTGGGTCTGGCTCTGATGGGCGTTGCCGGTTTATTCATGGCCCGCTCCCGCCGCTCCTAAGCGATTCCTTTCAACAAAAAAGGCGCAGCCTCAAGCTGCGCCTTTTTTGTGTCTTTGAATGGCGCCGGATTTCTCCGGCCCCAACTCAGGTGAAATCAGATCAGGTCAATCTCATCGGCATGACCACGTAGAGGAACGGTCCGTTGATCTTGAGAACGCCGGGGCTCAACTCATCGATCAACTCCAGAAACACTTCGTCATTATCCAGAGCGTTGAGGGGATCCAGAACAAACTTTGGATTGAAGGCAATCGCGATGTCGGGTCCCTTGTAATTGATGGCCATGCTTTCCTTGGCCTCACCCACCTCGGGAGAGTTCGCTGTGATCTCAAGGTGATTCACAGTGAAGCTCAATTTGACCGAGTTGTTTTTCTCGGTCGTCATGATCTCGGCGCGGCGCAGAGCGTGAAGAAATTCCTCACGGGCCAGTGGCACACGTTCCTTGGTCTCTGCCGGAATCACCTGGCGGTAATTGGGATAGTTCCCTTCCACCAGCTTGCTGATGATCAGGACGTCCGTATTATTTTCCGCCTTGAGGGTGAAAGAGACATGATTGTCCGAGAACCTGATTTCAACTTCCCCCTTCGACTGAAGGAGACGGTTCATCTCGGTAACCGTCTTGCTGGGCAGGATGAGGTCCGCCTCGTTTGCCCCGGTGACATCCACATCCTCGTCGCACATGGCCAGACGGCGGCCATCCGTGGCCACCATGGTGAGTTTGTGATCACGCAGGCTGAGGAAGATGCCGTTCAGCACGTAGCGAGCCTCGTCTGTGGAAATGGCGAATGAAGTCCTCTTGAGCATGGACCTCAAGGTCTCCTGACTGACCGAGAGGCGTCTATCAGGTGTCAGAGGGGTAATCGGGGGAAAGTCCTCGGCACTCAAGCCGTTAATCTTGTAAAAGGAGGTCCCGGAACGGATCATGCAAACGTTCTTCTCGTTGACCTCAAGCTCTATCTCGTTGTTTGCCAACTCCCTGACGATTCCAAAAAGCTTTTTTACCGGCACGGTTGCCGAGCCGGGGGTTGTGACCTTTGCGCCCACCACGCAACTGATGCTGATTTCCAGATCGGTGGCGGTCAACTCCAGCTTGTCATCGTAAGCACGGAGAAGCACATTTGAGAGGATAGGCAGAGTGGTCCGCGCTCCTACAATATTCTGGACCGTTTGAAGGCCGATTATCAGCTGCTCCTTCGTTATGGTTAAGTTCATGCGTCCCCTAATAGGTATCTTCTTTTATAGAACAAACTATCCGTATTAAACACTGTGAATAAGGCAAATAATCGTCGTTGTCAAGTTCAGGACAATCACTTGCGTCATTTTCAGGCATGCGAATGACTCTGCGAACAGTGTGTTGGAGTTGTGAAAATCACCGGGTTATCAAGACTGCCAACAAGTGATTCACAGGAAATTCAGAACCTATTGGGGAGCTTGTGCGCGCTGGATCACCCTGCGCAGATGAAGTTCAAGAACATCCAGATCCAACAGGGTGTTTTCCCTGCCGAAGGAGAAGCGCAAAACCGAATTTGCCAGGCAGGGCATCCCAATCGCCTCGATCACGTGGGAAGGCTCCAACGATCCAGCCGAACAGGCCGCACCACTGGACACACAAATGCCCTCAAGGTCCAGGCCCGCCACAAGGGCTATCCCCTCAGACCTCTCCACCACGCAGGTAACCGTATTCGGGAGCACGTCCAATTCAGGCGTTACGACCGTCACCCCGGGGATTGTTTTCAGAAGGAAACGCAGCCGGGATGTTAATTGAAGCATCGTTGCCACCGGAAAGACCGGCTCCGCCACGAATCGATCGAGGCAGTCTGCAAGGCCCGCTATGGCAGCCAGGTTCTCCGTGCCGGCCCTCCGTTCGTTTTCGTGGGCACCACCCAGCATCGTGGGGTGCAACTGCAGGGGGGAGCGCATATAGAGTGCACCGGCACCCTTCGGTCCATGGAGTTTATGCGCGCAGATGGAGACCAGATCGGCGTTAAACTGACCAATTTCTGAACAGGGCAACTTTCCAAACCACTGAACGGCATCCGTATGAAATGGAACTCCGGCCTCCCGGCAGATATCCCCAATGGTACTAATGGGCTGCAAGGTGCCTATTTCGTTGTTTGCAGCCATCACAGAGACAAGACAAGTATCCTTCCTCAGGGAGTCCTTCACGGACTGAGGGTCGATCCTCCCTTCGGATGAGACCGGAAGGATGGTTAAATCAAAGCCTTCGTTAGCGGCAATATATTGGCAAGTGTGCAACACCGCATGATGCTCGATCGAACTTGTGATGATATGTCGACCCCTGGTCCGGTTTGCCCTGGCCATGCCGCATATGGCCAGATTGGAGCTTTCAGTCCCGCCGCTCGTGAAAATGATCTCGCTCGGCTTGCACCCAAGCCTGGACGCAACCTTCTCCCTGCAATCATCCAGGATCACACGGGCATGTCGACCGGCCTGATGGATACTGGAGGGGTTCCCCCAGGCCCGGGAAAGCAGGGGCAGCATCACCTCAAGCACCCCGTTATCAAGGGGAGTTGTGGCGTTGTAATCCAGATAAACGAAAGGGTTCATCCGGTCTAGAGGTAACCCTTCAGGTAGGTCCTTCATGCCGACGATGAAGATAGGGTAAATGGAAGGACTGCACCAGAGGCATCGGAAAAGCAAATCCCTGAAAAAAAACACCCCGGTCGCAACAGGCGACCGGGGAACCATGAAACAACCGAACAACCCCGACAGAGAACTGTGAGAAGCGGATACCAGCCACTCCCGCACCGAATCCCAACCGGAAATCAAGCATGGTTTGCCGACGCCGCTACCACAGAGGCGGGAGCCGGGCCATGCGGTCTTCCTTTTAGGAAGCCTGAATCGTGATGGGGCACGGGATAACTGTCGCTCCCTTGCGATGTTGAGGGCACCCCGTAGTGGAAGCCCTGCTCATCCTGATAACCGGTCGGTGCCTGAGCTGCCGCAATCAACCCCAAAAGCAACCCTAGAACCACCAGAACCGCAGTCCATATCACGATCACCATCATACCAATCCTTTAGCAGGAACGATGCCAACCTTTTAGGGGCTGGTTTAATGGGGTTTGGGGTGCGGCCAGCAACAGCGTCCTGCGCTCATGGGACATTAGGGCGCGTTTGCTGATGAGCAAAAGAGAAAGTGCCTTATGCTACTTTCAGGACACTGTCCAACTATTAGACGGCGTCGAAACCTTCCGAAGTCTGCAGTTTACACGGTACGAGTTCCGGGTAATTGCCGATGAAGGATTGAAGCCAGTGTGGGGGTTTACCCACAACTGGCTGAATGCTTCAAAGACTAAAATTTGTAAGCAATTGCTGTGACGAGCTTTATGTCGTTTTTGGCACGACCTGGAGCGGGCACATTGTCGAGAGTGTCCTGAATGAACACCCGCAGGCTCAGCCTGGCGGTCAGGCCGGCTTCGACACCGAGTTCAGCATTGAGCACGAAGTTCTCGAAATCGGTGATTTCAGGCAGAAGTTCGATGGACTGCCAAACCTTGACCCGGTCATTAAACTTGTGGTCGAACCGTTCGGCCAGCCGGAGGGTGGCATAATCATTGTCATTGTTGCCCACGCGCTCAAAGACGTAGCCCGGACCAAATTCACCACGGAGGCTCGAGTTCGTGTTTTTGATGAAGTAATAACCGGCACCAGGGCTGAAGGTGTAGCGGAAATGGATGTCAGCTATGGAATCGTGGATGGCATCGCTACGCAGATAGCCGAACCAGTGGTTGCCAAAGAGGCGGTTGTATTGGATGTAACCGCGGAGTTCTTCGGAACTGGTGGTTCCGTTGTTTTCACCATAGTTGCCGCTTGTGCCAAGGCTGAGTTCGTTTTGGGTCCACTTACGGGCCGTCTGGAAATCGCCGACCAGATTCACGGTTTTGCTGTTTCCCCGGGTGAGAGTGAGGCCCATGGCCGCGCTGCTGTCCCACTTGACGGGAGGGGTTGTTGGAGCCCCGGCATCCGTTGCCTGCGAGAAGCAACTTGCGGTTGATACCCCTGTAACGACGAGGGCAATGACTGTTCTGATGTTCATGATTTTAGGTTTAACCAATGTGCCTACCGTTCGGACCTGGGTTCTCCCCGACCGGAATTGGTCGGGATGTATAAGGTCCCACAAAGGCACAGGGCAGTATTATGTAACACGTTTTGCAGTTGCGCAAATGGCTCCAGAGAGGACCCGGTAGAAATCGGCAGCGTCACTATTCGTCAGCAGCCGGATCCGGAGGGTTCCAGTGGGGAGTGCCGGCCCGCTTGAGCCAAACCATCAAAATGCTGATATCGGAGGGGGACACACCGGAAATGCGAGCAGCCTGACCCACCGTTGCCGGCTGGATTTGCTTCAGCTTCTGCCGACCCTCCCTGCGCAGGCTCGGCACGGCATCATAGTCGAAGCCCCGGGGAATCTGCTTTTCCTCAAGGGATTTGAACCGATCTATTTCGATTTCCTGGCGGGTGATGTATCCGGCATACTTTATGGCGATTTCAACCTGCCCGACGCATTCCAGATCCAGAGAGGCGTTTTTGTCGGGAAGATCGCCATAAGAGACCTCCGGTCGCCTCAGCATCTGGCCGAGACTGTCGGAACCGGAAAATGTGGTGTTCAGGCGGTGGATCTCTTTTTCCACCGCAATCCGTTTCGTTTCGAACTTCTGGAAGTTCCGATCCGAAAGGAGCCCCACGGCATGACCAATCGCTGCCAGCCGCATGTCTGCGTTATCCTGACGCAACACGAGCCGGTGTTCAGCCCGGGATGTGAACATGCGGTAAGGCTCAACTGTTCCCTTGGTCACCAGATCATCGATTAGCACGCCAATGTAGGCCTGATCCCTGCGGAGGATCACCGGGGTCAAACCCTTCACACTGCGAGCAGCATTGATCCCAGCCATGAGCCCTTGGGCGGCGGCCTCCTCGTAGCCGGAGGTCCCGTTGATCTGTCCAGCCAGGTAAAGTCCTTTGCAGGGTTTGGTTTCCAGCGAGGGATAGAGCTGGGTGGGAAAGGAGAAATCGTATTCGACGGCGTACGCCGGCCGGAGGATTTCCGCCTGCTCACAACCGATGATGGAATGGACCAGATCTACTTGAACCTCGAACGGGAGCGAGGTTGAGAATCCGTTCACATAGACCTCGTCGGTTGCGATCCCCTCCGGTTCCAGAAAGATCTGGTGGCGCTCTTTGTCGGCGAACTTGACGATTTTATCCTCGATGGACGGGCAGTAGCGGGGGCCCACCCCCTGGATAATCCCGGAGTAGAGGGGGGATTTGTGGAGGTTCTGGCGGATGACCTCCGCCGTGCGCTGTGTCGTGTAGGTGATGTGGCAGGGAAGCTGACCTTGGATCCGGGACAGGATCGAACCGGGCGGGTAGGGGGAGGAAGCGGCCAGTTGACCCTCCGATTGTTCCACGTGGAACAATTCATCTTTCCAGAAGCTGAAATAGGGAACTGGATCATCCCCGTTCTGGGCGTCCGTTCTACTGAAATCGATGGAACGTTTCAACAAACGGGGGGGTGTTCCTGTCTTTAGGCGGCCCAGCTCAAGGCCAATCTCGAGCAATGAACCGGAAAGCCCCATGGCCGCAGCCTCGCCGGAGCGTCCACCGGACTGCTGGTTGAGCCCGATATGCATCAACCCCTTGAGAAAGGTGCCGGTGGTGATCACCACCGTGTGGCTGTGATATTGGACCTCCAAGGTGGTCTCCACCCCCCGGACAACACCCCCCTCATGCAGGAGGCGGGAACATTGGGCCTGATGCAAATCCAGACACGGCTGGCGTTCGCAAATCCATTTCAGCCTGAATTGGTAGGCTTTCTTGTCACATTGGGCGCGGGGAGCCCAGACTGCGGGGCCCTTTCTTGTGTTCAGCATTCTGAACTGCAAACCGGTCATGTCGGTCGCCTTGCCGATCTCGCCCCCGAGCGCATCAATCTCCCTTGCCAGATGACCCTTTGCCAGCCCCCCAATGGCCGGGTTGCAGGACATCTGACCCACCGTGTCGGCGTTGGTGGTGAGAAGGAGGGTTTGGCAGCCCATGCGGGCGGAGGCCAGGGCGGCCTCAATACCCGCATGACCGGCTCCGACAACAATCACATCATATTTCTTCGGATAGACAAACATTGCCGTCAACCCCGGTAGCGATGCTCCGCGATGGATGCCCCGGCGAGCTTTGTGACACCGCGATCCGGATTTGCGGAGAGGTGCTCACAAATGAGGAAGACCGACTCGACCTCACTGGGGGAGCCGATCTGCCCGGCGATCTCGGCCACGGTAAGGCCGGTTGCTGTGGAGGTCTTCAAGGCCGTGGCGATCTTCAACTGGAGGTTGATCACTGTTGTGGCGGCTTTCTTGCCCGCCTCCACGCCAGGCTGGTGGTAGGCATTCACCCGGACGAGGCTCGCATAGAATCCGACCGCACGCTCAAAAAGGGCGATGAGGGCGCCGACTGTGAAGGGGTTGACCTCCCTGATGGTGAGGGTGATGGACTCCCGGCCATTCTCAAAGAGGGCCCGGCGGGTTCCCTGGTAGAATCCATCAAGATAGTCTCCGGAGGTGACCCCCTCCTCAACCAGCAGGGAACCGGCTTCCCGGTCCTTCAACACACGGATGAAGGTGACAAAGAAATTGCTCAATCCATCCCTGAGCTGTTGGATATAGGAGTGCTGGTCGGAGGATCCCTTGTTCCCGAAGACACTGATGCCCTGGTTAACCAGATTGCCGGCCACGTCCAGCTCTTTGCCGATGGATTCCATGATCAGTTGCTGGAGATACTTCGAAAACAGCTCAAGCCGGTCCTTGTAGGGAAGGATGATCATCGCCTTCTCCCCCTTGCCATTGCCGGAATGATACCACATCAGAGAAAGGAGGGCGGAGGGGTTGGCGCGGATGTTGGGGATCCGTGTCAGAGCGTCGCATTCCCGGGCGCCTGCGATCAGTTGATCAATGTTGATCCCTTGCAGGGCCGCCGGAAGCAACCCGACCGCTGAAAGCTGACTTGTGCGGCCACCGACCCAGTCCCACATGGGAAACCGTGCGATCCAGTTGCCTGAAACCGCCACGGCATCCAGCTGGCTCCCGAGACTGGTCACGGCAACGGTATGCTCGCCGAATTTGAGCCCCGCCCGTTCGTAGGCCGCTTGAGCCTCCAGCATTCCGTTGCGTGTCTCCTTTGTGCCACCCGATTTTGAGATAACCACACAAAGAGTGCGGTCGAGGTGCCCCTTCAACTGCGAGAGGATGCGGTCGATCCCATCCGGATCGGTATTGTCGAATGCGAACAGGCGCAGTTTGTCCTTGGTAGGGTCGCCCAGGGCGGCGGAGACAAACAAGGGGCCGAGGGCCGATCCGCCGATCCCGATCAAAAGCAGCCGTGTGAATGTTCCACCGGCACCGGTGATGACACCCCCATGGACCTTTGCGGCAAAGTCCTTGATGGAGGCAAGAGTGGTTTCGATATCCGCGCGGATGGCAGGGGCGGGTGCGAGTGCTGGGTTGCGTAGCCAGTAATGACCCACCATACGTTTCTCGTCCGGATTGGCAACGGCACCCTGCTCCAGGGCGGCCATGGCCTCAAAGGCCGACTGCATGGCCGGGGCCATGTTGGAGAAGAACTCCTCCGAAAACGCCATGCGGCTGATATCCATGGCGAGTCCCGCAGTGGAAAACTCAAAATAGTTTGATTGGTAGCGATTCCAAAGGTTCTGGCTGCTTTCGTTCATAATATGGGCAAAGGCTAGCAGGATTACTGCGCCAGATAAACGCGGAAATTCCTGCGAACCAGGGCTTCCCAATGTTGGCCGGGTTCGCGGCGGGGGACTGTCGGGTCCTGCTATCCGGCCGGGGCTGGATCCACGGGAAGAATAATGCTGATGGTGGTTCCCGCACCCGGCCTGGATTTGATCTTCACCTTGCCGTGATGCGTCTCCACAACACGGGCGACGATCGCAAGGCCGAGCCCTGTCCCCTTGGACTTTGTGGTTTGCAGGAGCGAATGGAAGGCCCGCTTGCGGAACTCCTCGGTCATTCCGTGTCCTGTGTCCTGAATGTCCATGGCGACGTGGGTTGGGTGGGAGCGGGAGCGGTGCGGTCCGACAGGGCGGGTGGTCAAAGTGAGGGTTCCCCCCTGGGGCATCGCCTCGGCGGCATTGAGGATCAGGTTGAGGAGGGCCTGTTCGATCTGGGAGCTTTCGCCCGGCACTTCAGGAAGGTCCGGATACAGGCGGCGGACCACCTGAACGTTCTGCTGCTTCAGCTTGTGCCTCACAAGAAGGCACAGTTCATCAATCAGCTTCGCCAGATTGACGGGAGCAAACGTCGGCTCGGTGGCCCGCGCGAAGTCCAGCACCTGCTCAACGATTTTGTTCAAATGCCCGATCTTTTCATCAATGATGCGGGCGTCCTTCGCCCGGGGATCCTCGGGTGGGAACCGCAGATCAAGCGAGTGGTAGAGCATCTTGAGCACCGTGAGGGGATTGCGGATTTCATGGGCGACCTCAGCGGCAAGCAGGCCCAGGGCGGACAGCTTCTCACGATGGCGCAACTCCTCCTCAACATCCACGAGCCGCTCATAAACCCGGGCCTTTTCGATCGCGATTGCTGACATTTCAGCGAAGGCGGAGAGGATGCGGACCTCCTCATTGGCGAACCTGTATGGGGAGGAGGTGTAAACACTGAGGGTGCCGATGGATGCGGATCTATAAATCAGTGGCACACTTAGTAGAGACACCAAACCCTCCTGCCTTGCCAGATCCCGATGCTGGTAGCGGTTGGATGTCTGCACGTTCTCCACCTGCAGGGGTTTCTGCCTGCGGGCGACGGAGCCGAGGAGGCTCTCGTTCACGTGGAGGCGCGGCTTGTTGATGTAGGCGGGACCGGCCCCGTGGCTGGCGCGGAGGTCGAGCCATTGGCCTGTTTCATCGAGCAGCATCAGGGAGCACATGCGGGCGTGCATGAGTTGGGCCGCCTCACGGGTGATCGTATTGAGGGCGTCATCCAGGGTGAGCGGCGAATTGATCACCTGTGAGACGTTAATCAGGGACTCCGACAATTTCACCTTGAGGCGCAGCTGCTCATAGAGCCAGGTGTTCTGGATCACCCGTGCGGATTGGGCGGCCAGACCTTCAAGCAGTTCCTGATGTTCGGCGGAGAAGGCCTCCATCCGGTCGGAATCGACATTGAGAACACCCCGAACCTCGCCCCCGACTTCCAGAGGCACCGCCAATTCGGAACGGACCCCATCCCGGACCATGATGTAGCGCGGATCGGCAGCCACATCACCCACCCGGGCCGGCAGGCCGGAGCGGGCCACCCAGCCGGTGATGCCCTCACCCACCAACAGGCGCACCTGTTTGGCCTCCTCAGAGAGTCCGCGGGCGGCCTGGATCTCCAGCAGGCCGGTCTTCGGGTTCACCAGCACGGTGGATCCGCTCGATGCACCAGCAAGGCGGACTGCCTCATCGACGATGAGTTGAAGCGCTTCCTCCGGGTCGAGCGTGGAATGGATGACGCCGCTGACCTGGTAAAGCAATTGAAGGCGCGCAAAGCGGCCCTTCAACTCATTCAATTCCTCTTCAGGATTTGATTTGGGTTCCATGTGTCACAGTTTTGAACCGGTGGTGCCGCTGATTTGTTCTGGTATCGGCAACAGGCGTCGCGGTCAGCGCACCCGGGCGGTGGCCCATAATCCTGCGGCGGCGAATGCGGCATTCGGCAACCAGGCAGCCAGCCATGGTGCCAGATACATGCCGGTGCCCAGGGCCAGTCCGACCTGTTGGACGACAAAGTAAACAAAGCAGATGACGATGCTCCCCGCGACGCCTGCGAAAAGGTTGCGCCGACCCGAAGCGGCCCCGAAGGGGAGGGCGATCAACACCACAACGACGCACGTCCATGGGGCGGCAAGGCGGCCGTGCAGTTTGGTGAAGAGCCAGGCGGCATCCGTCCGTGAAGGCTGCGGATGGAGACGAAGGTAATTAAGAATCTCGTAGATAGGGATGTCCGCCTTCTTGGCCATTCTGAGGGTGAGGGATCCGCTCAACCTCACCTCGCTGCGGATCTGCTCGGGAGTTTCGGTGAACTCAGGCACAAAGAGGATGTTTGTCTGCAGGTGGGGCAGGGGCATGGATCCGGACTCGGGGGCCCCCCGGAACTCCCGCACATTGAAAAAGCACCAACCGCCATTGGTTGGAACTCCGCGATCCGCCTTGAGCCACAGGTGCGATCCATCCTGCCCGGTGGAGATCACTTGCGGATTGGACATTTCACCGGAAAGCAGGTTGTAGGAACCCACCTGCCAGACACGGCGCTCGCGGGAATTCGTGAACCCGAGGTTCCGCACAACGCCCGGGGGTGGGGCTCCCTGGGGGGCGGGGAGATGCCTTTGGAGAATCCGCTCCGCCTTCTCGATGCTGGTGGGCACCCAGAACTCATTCATGAGGAGCAGCGCGCCGGTCCCGAGCAGACTGACGATGAAGTAGGGCATGCTAAGCCGCCACAGGCTCACCCCTGCCGCGCGGATCGCGGTGATCTCATTGTGGCGGGCGTGGTTCGTCAGGGCATAAAGCACCGCGAGCAGCAGGGCTATGGGGAGGACAAACACGAGGAATTCCGGGGTCTTGACCAGATAATACTCCGCAATGTCCGCAGCGACCATCCGTCGCTCCTGAAAGCGGCCGAGTTCGGCAAAGAGATCGAATGCCGCCCAGGAAATCAGGAACCCTCCCAGGCAGTAAATCAGGGGCTGCAGCAGCTCCCTCAAAAGATAACGATCCAATAGCCGCATTAAAGGGTCAGACTACCCGCCACCACCCACCTTGGCAATTGTGTATGGGGGGCGGGGAAGGGGAAGGAATCTCGCGCAGAGGAGCTGAGACGCGGAGAGGAGGGACCGGGAGTCCGCGGTTCGGGACGATGATTCAGGTTGTGGGGGAGTTTTGCTCACACGAAGACACGAAGACACGAAGGGGGGAGGGG
>CAIWMU010000062.1 GCA_903913865.1 uncultured Verrucomicrobia subdivision 3 bacterium | reverse complement strand
GCGTCGATGCCCCCCACAGGGTGGGTTGAGATGTTGAAAACCCATGATGGCGTTGCCCATTCCGCCGGATCCAGCCACACGGCGGGCGCCTCCCCGGATGTTGCCTCGGCACAACCCCTTTGGGGTTGTTTATATGTTGGGCATGGACCCGGGGTAGCGCCTCGGCGGCGCAACCCCGGGCTTTGGGGCTGAACCCCCTTGGGGTTCCTGGGGGAATGATGGCTTGCGCGGTAGGAAACGAGGTCAACGAAGGTTGCAAGACACCACACACGCTTCCCCAACGCCACGAATGCTGCACCGGCACAACCAGCCTCCCCCCCTTCGTGGCTTCGTGCCTTCGTGTGAAACATCCTACGATTCCATCCCACGAAACCGGGCCTCTGGCCCGATGTCCTGTCCGGTATTCATGGCCGGAACCGATATCCCGGGCCCGCAGCCCTTCTGTTCCATTATTATGACCTTCACCAGGGCCGGTGGCCTGGGCTATCTCATCGTGCGCCGTTGGCACGGCGGAAACATGCCATCCGTTGGCACGGCAAAAGGGTCAACGCCCGACCGCATGGGCGTTCCCCCTTTCGCGTCCATCAGCGTCCATTCGCGATTCTCCCCTTCCCCCTCCGGGGTTCCCCCACGGGGTTGCCATTCCCACGTGGCGAAGCGGCCGGCGGGAAGTTCTTGTGCTTTTTTTGCGGTGGGATATGAATGTCCTGGAAATGGCCATCGTCTGACAAACAACATATTGCTATGAAAAAATCGCTATCACTCAGGCTCACCCCGTGCATCCTTGCTGCAGGCCTCGTCGCTTTCAGCTCCTTTGCCCAACATCATGTGCTGCAACCGTTCAACGGCACCAATCTGGATGGGTGGAAACCCAAAACGGAAGGCTCCACCAAGAGCCAGTGGACCGTGGGCACCGCCGCCATCGATCCCTCGGACCCCAAGAAACTGGTGGTGACCCCCGGCGGACACCAGCTGGTGAACGTGACCTCCGGCCACGGCCAGAGCCTTGATTTTTACAGCACCGCCCTGCACGGGGATGCCACAATCACCCTCGAGGTGATGGTTCCCCAGGAATCCAACAGCGGCATCTATGTGATGGGTGAATATGAGGTGCAGGTGCTCGACAGCTACGGGAAGGATGCCAACCCCGGCCCTGGCGACATGGGTGCCGTCTATGGGGCGCAGCCGCCGAACCATCCCAAATACCGGAAGCCGGGCGAATGGAACACCTACGAAATCCAATGGCAGGCCCCGAAGTTCGATGCGGATGGGAAGAAGACCGCCAACGCAAAGTTCATCAAGGTGGTTCTCAACGGGGTCACCATCCATGAAAACCTCGAGATGAAAGGCCCAACCCCGGGTGGCGTCGATGGCAAGGAAAAGTCCCAGGGACCGCTCATGTTCCAGGGGAATCACGGGGCCGTCTCCTACCGGAACATCAAGATCTCCCCCCTGAGCCACTGATTAACACAATTTGAACCGGCCTGAAAAGAGGCCTCCCAACTGCACAAGGCGCCCACTGCCTTGTGCAGTTTTTTTATGCCCGCATTCCGGCACGCGCACCGGCGCAGGGATCCGGCGGGACCACCGGTCAGACCTGCTCAGCCAGAGCTTGGTTCATGCGCCGGATGGCTTCATCGATCTCTCCCGTCGTCTTGAAGCCGATCACCACCGCATCCAGCTCCGGCCGGGACATGGCGTAGCGGATCGATTTCTCCCGGTCCTCGGGATTCGTGAAGTCGCCGTTGCCGATGATTTTCATGCCGATGACCCCGCGCCCCTTGGCCCGCATGATCTTCAGTTCCTCCAGCACCGGCGCGATGTTGTGGCTCCTGCCATCCCAGCTATCCACGGTGTCGTCCGTGTATCTCCCCTGTGGATTGACGCGCACGAGGTGCACCTCTGTCCAGGGGGATGCGGCGGCGGTGCGCAGCGCGGGGACGCTGTGGCAGGAAACACCCTTGGCCCGGATCCATTTCCGGTGTTTGGCTTCATCGAAGGCATCCATGATGCGCTTGTAGTCATCTGTCCAGCCGTTCTGGACCATGCAATGGATGAGCATGCTGTCCACATAGTCGGTGTTGAGCACCTTCCGCTGGCGGTCGATGGTGTCCAGGATCTGCTCCGGTTTGCCCGGGACCTTGGACTGCAGGAACAGCTTCTCGCGCGGCAGCCCTTTGATGGCCCCGGCCATCCAGTCAAAGGTTTTGTAGTTCTGGGCGCAGTCAAAATAGGTGATGCCCTGGTCGTAGGCGTAGTGGATGAGGCTGTTGAACTGCTCCTGCCCAAGCGAGAACTGGACATTGCCCCCGTTGCTGCCGGTGCCAAAGCCGAGGCGGCTTAGTTTGAGTCCCGTCTTTCCCAGGGCAACCTGGTCCGCCGCCGTGCGTTTGGAGCGGAAGGGTGAGAGGGAGGAGCAGGCGGGCAGAAGCAGTGTGCCGGTCAGGGCGGCGGTCCGCTCCAGAAATTGGCGTCGGCTGAAGTGGTTGTTGTTCATATTCGGCAGTCCGGGTTGCATGTTCAACGATCTGCCCAACAATACAACTCCCCCAGCCAATGGCCAGCAACAACGACACCCTTGATGGGACCCCGGGAAAACTTATCCGCAGATGGCGCCGATTACCGCAGATTAAAAACCGGCAAACTACCGATGTGAAGTCCCCATGCCGATGCAGCTTCGAACCCTCTCGGAGGGATTCCCTGAAATGCCACTGCAGCACTCCCGCCCGGGCTCCCGACGTTTTGGCTTGAATCTGCGCGCCACTGCGCCAACTGTGGATAAATAGCATGAGCATACCAGAACCGTTTGGACCCCGTGCGCAAACCAACGCCGATGCCGGGATCAGGGATGAACAGACCTATGCCATTATCGGCGCGGCCATGGAGGTGCACCGGGGGCTCGGTCACGGTTTTCTGGAGGCTGCCTATCAGGAGGCACTTGCGCTGGAGTTCGGACGGCGGGAGATCCCCTTCCAGAAGGAATACACCATCCCCATTTTCTATAAGGGAGAGCAACTGGGAACCCCGTACCGGGCTGACTTCCTCTGTTTTGATTCCATCATCGTGGAACTGAAGGCGCTTTGCGCACTCTCCGGGATCGAAGAGGCCCAGGTCATTCATTACCTCAAGGGCACCGGCTTTAACAGGGGACTGCTCCTCAACTTCGGTTCCTACAAACTGGAATACAAACGCTTCGTCCTCAACCGGCCCGGACATGGATAACCCGAACATCATCCCACCTCCCCCAATCTACGCCGATGGGCTTGCTTCGATAAAACGGACAGTGAAAAGAGGATAATATGTTGATGGTTTTAGTTGTTGAGGGATTCGAAGTCAACAGGGGATAAGTGGTTTAGGGACGAGTGGATGCGGGCTCTGTTGTAGAATGATTCGATAT
>CAIWMU010000061.1 GCA_903913865.1 uncultured Verrucomicrobia subdivision 3 bacterium | reverse complement strand
GTCGATCGCCACTCCCGCAGCCGCTCTGCCAATGTTTGAAGTTGAGGAAAACCACCAAAATCTCGTTTCGTTGCCATAGTTCGCCACCAACCATAGCCACTTCACCCCCAAAAGTTACGCACCCTTGCCGAAGCAACACGTATGGTGCAAACAGTGCCAGTTTTAAGCCTGTTATGGGCCAGTATGTAAAACTATTTTTACGAACGGTCAGCCCTGGATTTTGGTTTACATAAACCCCTTTAACATCATGTTAGCAAGGTATAACAGAGTATCCCCTCCTCCTACATCACGTGGAGTTGTGGGAAGGATCAGTCAAAAGTTGAATTTTTCATTTGAATACTCGAATGGAGTGATGCTAACCTAAAACCATGACCACTACCAGAACGTCAGGACAGAAGTTGTTGCCGATCCCGGCCAGCCAGGAATTCATTGATTGCCTGGACGGAGCCATTCGGCAGTTGGGTTACGTGAGCCGGTCGCAATTCATTCGCGATGCGGTCTTTGAAAAGCTCAAGAACCAGGGCGTGTCCATGGACCGCGAGCTGGCGCTCGCCCCGAGCCGTATCGGCAAGGGCGGACGTCCGCGCAAGGCGGCTGTCAAGAAGGCAGCCCCGAAGGCGCGCAAAGGCGGGAAGTAAGATCGGCCCGTTCCACCCCGCTGGATCCGGGAGATCTGCACCACTGCAGCTTCCCGTTCCGGCAGGCTTCTGACCTCAGCCAGTGATTGATTAAAACACCCTGTAGGGGGTGTTCAGGGAGATTATAGTCCAGCAGCAGCAACCCGCTAAAGCCGGATCTGTCGCAAACCGCATGAAACTTGTTTCGCGCACCTGCGCATTGATTAGGCCTTGGGTCGGCGTGCTGACCTTAACCCTGTGTTATTGCATGCTCACTCCAGCCTGCGGGCAGAATGCTCCCCATTCCGCCCCAGGCTGGGAGCTTCTTTCCCAATCAAACCTCGTTGCCTGGTGTATTGTCCCCTTCGATTCAAAAAAGCGCGGCCCTGAGGACCGTGCACGGATGCTCCAGGAGCTTGGCATCCGGAAATTCGCCTACGATTACCGCGCAGAGCACATCCCCACATTCGACGCCGAAATGGAAGCCCTCCAGCGTCACGGAATCGAGTTGACGGCCTGGTGGTTCCCCGGAGATATCAACGACGAAGCCCGCGGGATTCTTTCAGTTCTTCAAAAGCACAATTTAAAGGGTGTCCAACTATGGGTGACCGGAGCCGGGGAACCCACCCGCTCCCCCGAGGAGCAAACCCGCCGCGTGGCGGATGAGGCAACCCGCATCGCTCGCATCGCCAAGGCCGCCGGTGAGACCGGGCAGATCGTGGCCCTCTACAACCACGGCAACTGGTTCGGAGAACCGGAAAATCAGCTTTCGATCATTCAACTACTCCGCTCCCAGGGCGTGACCAACGTCGGAATCGTTTACAACCTCCACCATGGGCATGAGCATCTGGATCGCTTCGAGGCGCTTCTCCAGAAGATGAAGCCCCATTTGCTGGCGTTGAACCTGAACGGGATGAGCCGGAACGCGGAGCAGGAGGGCAAAAAGATCATGATTCTCGGTCAGGGCGATCTCGATGAGCACCTCCTGAGCGTGATCCTGAACAGTGGATGGAAAGGACCCGTCGGAATCCTGAACCACACGGATGAGGATGCGGGGGTGCGCCTTGCTGCGAATCAGGAGGGTCTTCACAAGCTGGTCCAAAAATTGCGGCAAACCAACGTTGGCAACTCGGCTTACTGGCAGGTGGAGGATGCCGCAGAGCGGGCAAAGCTGCCCCTCTACCAGGTCATACCGGCAGCAACGAAGGATGAACTGACACCCACCGACAACCTGCCGCACACCGCTGCCTACCGGAACTGGTATCGATCCCACGGGGATAACGGAGGACGCCGATATTCTGCCCTCAGCCAGATCAACCGCACCAATGTGGCCCAACTGCAGGTTGCCTGGACCTATAAATCCCTCGATGGCAGCAATAACATTCAGTGCAACCCGATCATCGCAGACAGGCTCATGTTCGCCCCCACCCCGGGAGGTGCCGTGGTGGGAGTGGATGCCGCCAGGGGAGTTGAAAAATGGCGTTTCAAACCGGAAGGGCGCCCTGCATTCCGTGGCTTGATCTATTGGCCCGGCACGACAGCCCCCAATGCCACAGCCCGGGTCATGTTCTGCGCGGGCCAATACCTTTACGCACTGGACCCGATCACCGGCAAGCCGGTTGCAAACTTCGGACAGGGCGGAAAGGTTGTTCTTCCGGGCAAGGCGGATGGAAACTTCGGGGCTGCCACAGCGGCACCCGCCATTTTTGACCATATCATCGTCGTCCCGGGCTTCATCAAGGACGTCTGGGGATTTGATGTGGTGACTGGTGCACAACTTTGGACCTTCCACACGATCCCCCACCCGGGCGAGTTTGGCTACGAGACCTGGGACAAGCCGGAGGATTATGGTGCCAACTGCTGGGGAGGGATGGCCATGGATGAGTCCCGTGGAATTGCATTCATCAGCACCGGTTCCCCCAAACCGAACTTCGTGGGCGTTTACCACCATGGGGACAACCTGTTCGCCAACTGTCTGATCGCACTCGATGCCCGCACCGGCCGTCGGCTCTGGCACTTCCAGGAAATCCGTCATGATATTTGGGATTTGGACATCCCTGCCCCTCCGAATCTGGCGACCATCACCCGCGAAGGGCGGCGTGTGGATGTGGTGGCGGTCACCACCAAAATTGGAAACACCCTTCTGGTGGATCGTGTCTCGGGCAAGCCGGTCTTTCCCTTCCGCCTGCGCCGTGCTCCCACAAGCACGCTTCGCGGTGAGCAAACATCTCCCTACCAGCCGGACCCGGAACTTCCCGAGCCATTCTCAAAAATGGAATACACCCGGGCCGATCTCACGGAACGGACGGAGGAAACCGCCGAATTTGCACAGACCCGGTTCAAGGGGGCGACCACCGGCTGGTTCCGCCCCTGTTCAGAGGGCAGGCCGAATCTTTTCCTCGGGATCGATGGGGGGGCGGAGTGGACTGGCGCCTGCGTGGATGCCGAGGCGGGCCGCCTTTATGTTTCAGCCAACCACATGGGATGGAATATCTCAGTGTTTCGCAATGACGACCCTCCCTTTGACTGGAACTGGCCCCGCACGGCTGGCAGGAATGCCTATGAGCTAAACTGCGCCCAATGCCACGCCACCAATTTCCTCGGACTGAGCATGGCGCCACCCCTTCGCGGATTGCGCCAGAGGATGGATTTTGGATCAGTCACAAATCAGATCCGCAGAGGGACAAATGCGATGCCCGCCCACCCCAGTCTGCCGGAGTCGGACGTTATCGCCATCGCCAACTACCTCCTCTGGAAGGACCGCCCCCTGCCCCCGCAGCGTGCCCAACCGGACCGCCCCGACTACAACGCCAACGGCTACCCGAAATTCTATGACCACGAGGGCTACCCCGCCAACAAGCCCCCCTGGGGCACCCTTAACTGCATTGATCTGAACTCGGGGAAACTCCTCTGGAAGGTTCCCCTCGGCGAATACGAAAAACTGCTCAAGGAAGGTCTTCCCATCACAGGAACGGAAAACTACGGGGGCGCAATCGTCACAGCCGGCGGTCTGGTGTTCTGCTCAGGGACGCGAGACCACAAAATCCGCGCGTTTGACAAGGATACCGGAGCTGAGTTGTGGTCTGCCCGGCTTCCCTTCGTTGGCAACGCGCCGCCGGCATGCTACGAGATCGATGGCCGACAATACATCGTCATCCCCGCTACCGGAGGCAACAAGCTGAACACTCCCCTCGGAGATGCCTACGTCTCGTTTGCACTCCCGAAATAGGGCTGAAGGCGTTCAGGGTGGCGATCAACTGCCCCCCCTGCAAACCACACACCCCGCCCGGAGCTTCATTTTCTCCGCATGATGCGGAATGCGGCAATGGTCAGCCCGACAAGGTTCAGGATGACCATGAAACCCATAACCGTCTCGATGGTGGTCGCAGCAAACATACCCGGATCTTACAGTCGTTTCATGTTTGGCAGCACCGCCGGGCATCATGCGCCCGCCCGGACCGGAACAACCGGTGCGGAACCCTGCCTCGGGAGTCTTAACCAAACGAGCCCCCACATACAAGCATGGTGATTTTGTCCTCTAACATTGACGAATGGCGGCTTCGGCTGGAAAGTGTCTCTTGTTGACGCCCTTGCGGCGAATTCCACATGGAACAGGACCAGAACGTGCCAAAACCCGGTTGGTTGAGAATTGCGCTGGTGGGCCGGAACCCGAAGCGCACCTTGTTCCGTGCCCTGATGCTGGCTGTAGTCTGCCTCGTCACTTTCAAGTTCATTCTCCTTCCCATCCGGGTGGAGGGGATCAGCATGCTCCCGACCTACAAGGACAGATCGTTCAACCTCGTTAACCGTCTCGCCTACCGCCTCCACCACCCCGCCCGAGGTGATGTGGTTTCGATCCGCACCGCCGGCATCAGCCTGATGTATCTCAAGCGCGTGGTCGCGTTACCCGGAGAAACCGTGGAGTTCCGGGGCGGACAACTGGTTGTGGATGGCACCCCTGTCATCGAACCCTGGCTCAAATTCCCCTCCAACTGGACTCTTCCACCCCGCAGGCTGGGCCCCGATGAGTTCTATGTCGTGGGAGACAACCGGACCATGCCGCCAATGAACCACACACAGGGAGTGGCTTCCCTGGATCGGATTGTCGGAAAAGTTCTCCTATGAAAAAGGTGCTGTTGCTTCTGGTCGCCGCCCTCCTGCTTTTTGCCGGATACCAATGGCTGAATCCCACGCCGGAGAAATTCATCCGGCATCGCTTGATCGATCTGGCCAAAGCCGCCTCATTCCAATCCTCCGAGGCCCCCCTTGCAAAGCTGGCCAATGCCCAGATGATTTCGAGCTTTTGCAGCCAGAACGTCGAAATCAGCGTGGACCTGCCCGGGCGGCAGACAGGAACCGTAGCCGGCCGGGATGAAGTAATGCAGGGGTTGCTGGCAAGCCGTCGGGCCGTCAGCAGTCTCTCAGTCGATTTCTACGATATCACAGTCCAGTTGTCAACGGACCGGGAGTCGGCCACCGCCAATCTCACTGTCCGGGCACGCACATCAGGCGACCGTGATGACTATATCCAGGAACTCCGGTTCACGTTCCAAAAAATTGAGGGTGACTGGTTCATCGTCCGGGTGCAGACCATCAAGACGCTCACCCTCCTCCTTCCCCTCCCATGAGCAACGCCGCAATTGATCACTTGTCCCGCGCCGACAAAACTCTGGGCGCTCTCATCAGGAAAGTCGGGCCTTGCACTCTCAAGCCCAAACCACGCTGCAGTCCTTACGAGTCGCTCCTGGAATCCATCACATACCAGCAGCTGAACGGAAAGGCGGCAGCCACGATTTTTGCGAGGGTTAAGGCGCTGTTTCCCGGCACAAAATTTCCACCCGCCGATCAGCTGCTTGCCATGGACGAAACCCAATTGCGCGGAGCGGGCCTTTCCCGCACGAAAGTGCTCGCCATGAAGGACCTTGCGGCCAAAACGGTCGAGGGTATTGTGCCGGAGCGGCGCATCCTCACCCGATTGAGTGATGATGAAATCGTCGAACGGCTGACCCAGGTGCGGGGTGTTGGACCCTGGACGGTCCACATGCTTCTCATTTTCTCGATGGGCCGCCCTGATGTCCTGCCCTCGACCGATTACGGGGTCCAGAAGGGATATCAGCTCACATACGGGCTTGCCGAACTGCCCAAACCAAAGGATCTCATCTCCGCAGGCGAATGCTGGAGTCCCCATCGTTCCACCGCAGCATGGTATCTTTGGCGGGCGCTCGACACCTGACCCGAAGGCCTGACTACCTTACGGCACAACCTTCAACCGGTAGTATTTCCCTGATTGTCTGGCGGTCGTGTCGCTGTGGGTCATGGTTCCCGCCTGACCGGGCAGGAGTCCACTGATCGGAGCCATGGGCTCTGCCAGATTTGTGGTCATCAGGACCTGATAGCGCACGTTGGCAACACCTTCCCAGGACAGCAACTGGTTTCCATTCTCAATGCCTGTTATCCGGAGGACTGACTTCGGATCATACGGATTCGTCCCCGCGATGATCTCCTGATAATCGGTCATCCCATCGCCATCCGAATCGCCCGGCCGGGCAATCACCACCGATCTTGAGGCGGTCAGGACGACATTATTTGAGTAAACCACCTGGATCCGGTTCGTTCCCGGTGTTGCGAGGGACATCGTATTATACAAGGCCCGAAACCCTGCGGCGCAGCCTGAGGCCTGCAGAAGATAGCCGGAGCGAGGCTGCAGAACGCCATTGACCAGCACGCTGAAACGGTTGCTCTCGGTGGTGGCGAGGCTGCTCGTAAAACAGGCTTGAAGGGTCACAGTCTGATTTGTGGCCACCACCAGAATCGCCCCCTCCTGGCTCGGTTGCGAGATGCTCAGGGCAACAGCGGGTGCCCGTGTCTGCACAGTGCGCACGAGGGTTGTGGTGCGCCCTGCCACGATCGCTGAAGTGTCCTCGAAAAGCCGCACGGTGATCACCGCTGTGCCTGAGGAGGCCACGGACGGATAATCGAAACGGAACTCACGGGGCATTCCGGGAAACTGGGAATCGATTCCAGCATCGGGAGTCACCCTCCTTGCACTGACAAAGCGGCCCACTCCGTTGGTCAAACCATTCCCGCCTGCCAACCCGGTCACCGCGTCATTGTTCTCCGGGCTGGCATCGATGATATTATATTCCACCCGCGTCACGGTCTCATCGGCGCGGATGACAGCCGTGTAGCTTGCCCCGGTCAGAATCTCCCCGTCAGCTGTGGGATATGCGACCGCCCCTGTGGGTGCCTTCGCGTCATAGTAAAAGGTCTGGTGGAAGGTGTTGAAGACGCTCGACTTCCCAACCCTCGGCAGGAATACCCTGGCTCGAACACTATGGAACCCCTCGGCAAGACCCGTGCGGGTCGAGCTGGTGTTTAGATCGTTGTCCACCCAGACAGTCGCACTGGTCGGGTTGAAATTCGTGATCCCAAACCGGGTCAATCCATAGACCTTCGCCTCCGAAGCATCGGAGATTGGAAGGGCTCCATTCTGGTGGAGTGCGATTTTGTAGCGCACCTGCCTGCCAGCCTCCACCGCGGGAATTTGCCCCATCCACCAGTCCACGCCCGGTTCAGCCAGATCGGCACCCATCCACGCAGCAGCAATAACACGGGTTGTGCCCTGCACCCCTCCGAGCGATCCCTCGGGATTGGTCCCGTCAACCGTGTGATAGATCCATGCGCGATTGGCCTGGAGCTTGTAACCCACCTTGACCCACACCTGCACAGGCTGCCCGGCAGAGGGGCTCAGCGGCACCCGCTGGGTTGCCGGACCGCCCGGCACACCCACAGGACCACCCGGGAAATGCCACGCCCAGGAAACGGTCCCATCCTGGATGCCTGCCCCGTTTCCGCCTCCGTTGATGACAGTATTCGATCCACCCACAGTGTAGTGCCACGTCTCCGCCCCCTGCGATGTCACGTTGTTCCGAATGACATCCTCCGCCGCAAACTTTTCCGGGCCGCTCCGGTCTGCGAAAGCCGCCGTCTCATACCCGAGAAAAACATCGGTCGCATACCCCGGCCTGTTGTCACGCCGATCCAGGCCACTCAACGTGCCAAATCCCATCTGGCTGTTCAGATCCATCCCGCCATCCATTTTCACCATGGCATTTGTCGCGGAGGCATCGGTTTGCACCACAATGTCGAACACGCCATTGGTCAGGACCGGTATATCAATCGCATACGTGAGGTTTGAGACGTTCTGCCCCCCTATGATGCTGCCATCCTGCCGGACACTGCCCCGGGCTTTGAAGGGCTGGAGTGGGTTGAAGGCCGGATCCCCATTCACACCGTCCACCCGTTTCACAACCATCCGGGGTGCGACCGACCCGCCCTGCCGGAAGGTGATCGCATCGCAAAATCCGATCCGGCTCGGCTCAGGCCATTGGTAACCATAAAACACATATCCGCCCCCAGGAATTTTGAACTCCACCGCCCCCCCTCCCGGCGCAAGCGTCTGCCCCCCCACATATACCTTGCGATTGACCGGATTCGGGTCATTCGCGGTGGCCTGCGCCTCCGCCAGGATCTGCGTGGCCTGCCGCACCAGCAACCGGCTGCAAGCCCGATCTTTCCCGGGGCCATCAGAGAGTTGCACGATCGTGGATCCAGGCGGAAACCCGACCACCAGGCCAAGGCCCCTGGAATTGACCACCGGCTGGCACGGCACAGGCATCCCGGCATCGCCCTGGGAAACCCCGTCATCAAAGCTGATGTCCCCTGAGGAACCGAAGTTGTCGTTCATGGCAAACAACAGGACTGTGGCATCCGGGTTCAGAAAGGCGTTCGTAGTCTCACGGTAGTCGTAGCGCTCGAAAGCCACAGTGTCGGCATCGCTCCAGCGGCTCCTCGTGCCGCCGCGTGACAACTGATTGTGCAACCACGCGAGGTCCGGCATTTTATTGTCCCCGAACTGGCCGAGGAACGGGGCATTTGCCGTGCGTGGGAACGGCTGCTGGCCTGCGGCGGCAGTCGCAAAGTTGTAACCCTCGGTGTAGATCGAAGGCAGCCCCTCCCGGGCAAAATTGTAGGCGTTGTGCAGTTCGCGATGGGATGCATAGCTGTCATCGTGGCTCTGCGCGAACATAACGCTCTGATTGCCGGTCGGCGCACCGGAATAAGGCCGGTAATCACGCTGATCCAATCCTGAAAGCGTTGCGGCCGGATTCCCCAGAATGCTGTTCAGCTGCGCATGGTATGGATCGTTCAACAATCGCATCCCCCGGTCCAAATACTCCTGAAATGCGGGCGGCGCTCCCAGATGCTCCCCGAAGATCATCGCATCGTTCCGGGGGGCTTCCGTATCGAAACAACTGTTCCGGCTGTCGTCCCCCTCCACGTAACCGTTCGTCCGGACATTGGCCCCGTAGCCATGCACATAGTCGAACATCGCCTGAATTCCCCCTGTGTAACCCTCTGCCGTTGCGCTAGTCGCCCCGAAAAATCCGGACGGGGTGTGCTTGACGGCATCGAGACGGAATCCGTCGCACTTTGTCTCGCTCACAAGCCACATCGCCGACCGGATCAGGTAGGCATTCACATCCTCGGCTACGGGATCCCCTCCCTGGCCGTTGAATGGACGCCACCCTCCCGTGATCGCCGGCAGGTTCGTGTCCATGTAATATTCCCGGTGGGAGGCCTGGCGGATGTAAACCGGTTTCGAGAGCGTGGCTCCCTCGGCGGTTCCATAATTCAGGTTCACGCTGCCCGGTTCATTCGCCAGATCCACCAGACCGAGCAGGGGCCTGTTTTGAATCTCCCACGTGCTGGTCCAGTTGCTGATGTTCGGCCAGTTCACATGATACCCGTTTGCCAGTTTCTGGAGGTGGAAATCCTGGGGACAAAGCCCGGGGTATAAGTTCGTGGGATTCGAGGAACTGTAGCCGGGCACGTCGAATCCCCTGTGGTTCATGATATTATCGAAATAAACCCTCAACCCGAACCGGTGGGCCATTTCCACAGCCTGCAGCAGTTCTGACTTTGACCCGTATTTCGTCCGGATCGTGGCGCGCTGGTTCAGGTCCCCAAGATCAAAAGGGTCAAACAGATCGTAACCAACGGAACTGGCACTCGCGGCCTTGGAGGGTGGAGGAAGCCAGAGGCTTGTGTAGCCGGCCTCGGCGATTTCCGGCATCCGCCGGGCCAGTTCATCCCAGTTCACATTGAACAACTGGAGCAGCGCCTCCCCCCGAACCAATCCCGGGGCAATAACTCCCATCATCAGCACCAATAGGACCAAAAGACGCCGCCCTATCGAAGCGGTCCATCCCCGGAGAACCAGAGGCTCAAAACCAACCCACCCCGAAACCCATCGCAAAAACGGAGTCATGACCTGCAAATTTACAGCCAGCCATCCCCAAAGCAAACACAACTGACCCACACGGAAATCTGTGGGGATGGGGGGAGAACAAAGTTCGGGCCTGCCCCGGAATCCCAAGGCAGGCCCTCACACGTTCTAAATCAGAGGTCAGGCTTGAAACATCCCCTTGCGGGTTGCCGGATCGAACTCCGACACATAGGCCTGGAGCGACTTCAAAAAGACCTGATGGGGAGACAGTCCGACCCGTCGCGCCGCCGACAGAAACGACTGGCTCCACTCACTCATCTCCGCAGTATAACGGCGACTCCGAAGACCCTTTTTCGTGTTCTTGTTTTCTTTGTTCATATGTTTCTTTTTTGTTCGTTTGCTCACTCTGTTTGTTTCTATAAACCGCGCTATCACGATTTCCTTACACACTATTTTTTCTTTTTTTCACAACCCGCCCGCCGCGTTCACCGGCGGAAGCGACGCCGCATCATCATCGAAGCCATGTCCTCTGCCTCCGGGCCACTGGGAGATTCCTTGCGGAAGAAGGCCGAGTGGATGACCTCCCCCTCATGCACCAGTGCTGAGCCGACCTGCCCGGCGGAATCGCACCGGTGGTCAAATCCCAGACCCTTTGACTCAAACCGTTTATCCACAGCCTTTTCCACCTGATCCATGAAGGCCCGGGCCACTGCAACCGGCTCCACGCCGGGCGCGGGCGCGGCTTCCTGATCCAGCAACCCCTCCAGAGCGTGGCTCCGCACCAGTTTCCGGTGGATCATTCGGTAGGCATCACCGAGCGAAAACACATCGAAACCACACGCAACCCCATTCCGGAGGACAATCAAGCCAACCTGACCCGTCCGGCACTCAAACCGGGCGGCAGCCTCGATCAACTCCTCCTCCCGGGCCTTGAACACATCGTTCATCGCATTGGTCGGGGAACGGTGTTGGGCCTTCTTCTGAAGCTCCTGGATCTCAGACCAGACCCCCGACTGATCCGAACAGTAGGTCGCCGACTGGTGCAGGTTCTCCGTCACGGAACTGGACTTCCTCGCACGGGCCTTGTGTGACATCACGTTCCCGGACTCCCCAAACGCCGCAGACAGGTAGGACCAGCGCCCCTGCTCAGTGCAACTGACAGGAATTCGTGCTTCGGAAGACTCCTTAACCAGAATCGATGTGTTCAACACACGGTTTTGCTTCGCCCCGGCCAACTCCTCACCATCCACCAGCAGCACCGGCACACTCCCGCGATTGATGACCAGCAATTCCGGCACTGACCCGCCCTGCGAAACCTCCGTGATCGTAATTTCCCCCAGCCGAAGCGCCTCACTCAGGCTGCGATATTGAAAAATGCCATCCGGTGCCAGCAACGGCAGGATGGTGATGTGCTTATATTGTTGAGGCTCCCCGAACTGGAGCGCCTTCAAACGGTTTGTAATAACTTGTTCCATAGATTCTCGTTTATCCCATTGAGCGGAGGGTTTGTTCCGCCCTTCACCAATAGAATCGCGAAAGCGAAAAACTTTCTTACATCAACCGACAAAAATCCTGAACGGACATATTCCTTGGCCTGACAAAAACCCGCTGCGCTGCCGGTCCGATTCGAGCGCTGAAGCCCAGTCAATATCATCGATCCGGATTGCCCTCCCCTTTGGCTCCCGGTTCGCACAGGGCCACAAGCCCGGTTTGTTTGAGGGCCAACCGCCCACGCCTTGAACGGCTCCACGGAGGAGGAGTGGCTACTGTTTGTTCGAGGGCCATCGGCCCGGCCCCATTCCAGCCTGAGGTACAGCCCCAGGAATTCGGACATTGAAACGGTCTGAGGGCTGAAGGCCCGATCCATCGCTTCCGGCCACCAATCCACGAAATGACACCGGGCCTTCAGCCCTCCTATTTCATTTTTGTGGCCATACCCAGGCAGGTGGCCTGGGCTGGTATCAGGCCGCACCGTTGGTGCTCGGTCCAGGACTGGTCAACCGCCCCGTTTGTCCAAGTGCCACATCGGCGGTTTGTTTGAGGGCCGACGCCCCATGCCTTGAACGGCTCCACGGAGGAGGAGTGGCTACTGTTTGTTCGAGGGCCATCGGCCCGGCCCCATTCCAGCCTGGGGTACAGCCCCAGGAATTCGGACATTGAAACGGTCTGAGGGCTGAAGGCCCGGTGTCATCGGCTCGATGCCTGAGGACCCAGCAGCCCTCACACGGTCCGGTGGACCTGGCCATCAGAACAATCCCACCCGGCTTTGACCTCGCATGACATCCCCGGTGCACAAAACACAGGACTTGCGGCACCTTGGGATCAAGTGCAGACTGCGGAAAGTGGAACTGCCGAGCATTGAATGGCTTCAGACAGGCGACTCCCGGGCATGGGATGCCGCATTCCCTTCGCTTTGGCCTTTGGCCTGGTCGGCGGCAAACCGGCGTCTTTCACACTTTTCCCCTGGCATCGTCGAGGATATCGCCATCGAGGCGATTCGGGAGGCAGCAGAACAGGTTGATCAACGCAGGGTCGAGAGTTACGAAATGCTCCGCCGCCTTACCGTTGTCATCGCCAATCGTCGCGCCTTGGATCACATCCGGCGGATGAGTGCGTTACAGCGGGCTGCTCAGGCCACGGAACCGCTTGAAGGCCATGAGGATCTACCGACAAACACACCCGGTCCGTTTGACCGTCTGGATTCGGTCGATCTGGCCCGGTTTCTCACAGATCTGGCTGACAACCTCCCACCAAACCAACGGCTGCTTCTAAAGGGGTTCTACCTCGAAGGGTTGAGACAGGCCGAACTGGCCGAAAAATATTCCATGCCCATCGGAACAATCGGGGCTACCTTGTCCAGAGCCTTGGAGGCGATCCAAAAAGAATTGCTGAAGCATCCAGAGTTGATGCAAGAATTGAAGGAGCGTCTGCGATGAATAGAGAGAGTGAACGACATTTTCTAAGTTTCGTGCAAAGCGGCCCACCCAAACGCGGTTCGAGAAAGGCGCTTCATGAATTGCTGGGGCCAAGCCCTGAGAAGCAGAATCCGGGCGAGGAGTCCCTCCAGTTTGAAGCCACCGCAGCTTTTCTAAAGGATCTCATGCCCTTGTTGGAGGAGACCGAAACACCGGCAGGAACCCCTCCCCCCATGCCAAGGAAGCGGTTGGCACAAGCCGTCGAACAGGTCTTTGAATCGAAACGCACCGGAAACCCCAAATGGGCCGAACTCCAGATGATGCTGGAAAGATGGTCTGGCAAAGCCCTCTCCTCGGAACCCCGTATCAAGGAATCCCTCTCCTTCCTTTTTGAAACTGCGTCAGCCGCCGAATCCGTCCAGGCGAAGCACCAACATCATTGGCGGTTGGCGGAGCAGCACTCAAGTATGGCCCGCATGGAGCAGCAATATGAAACGGACCGCGAACTCGAAGAGCGTTTGGCCGTGCTTGAGGAACGGGTCGGGCGCATGATGGAGGCTTCCCATTCCTGCCTCCAGGAACTCAACGCCCTGCTCATGACAATCAAGAAACGCCGGAGCCGAGTGGGTTAGACAGAGCGGTGGTTGATCTCTTGCAGCCGGTTTCCATCTCGGACGATTCGCCCTTGAGGGGTTTGCCCTGGCAGACCTCTGGCAATCGTTCCCTTGCCCAGTGGAGCATACACATCCAAGGCCTGCTTCACCTCCTGCCGGAATAGCCGCACGACATCTTCTCCAACAAATGTCCGAAATGTTCGGCACGTGACCCTTGGACTGGCCGCTTTCGGTATCGTTACCGGTGATTTGAGACTCTTGAATTGCCCCTGCCCCCATCGTTGATCGCATTTGACGCCGGATCCGCCAAAGTCGCTTCTTGCCAAAGATGGCGGGTTATCCACTATTGATCCCACTCAGCGACCCCATTGACCCGAAACCAACTGCCATCATGCCCCACCGCACATTGAATACCACCGAGGCTGCACACTTCCTGCACCTGCAACCGAGCCAGATCGAACGATTGGTCAAGGATGATGCAATCCCGTGCGAGAAGAGGGCCGGCAAAGTGCTTTTCCGGCGGGTGGAACTGCAGGCATGGGCATCCCACCGGATCCTCGGGCTGGAGGGGCGCCACCTGCAGGAATATCACGGGGACGCCACCACGGCCTCCCGGAGGGGCAACCCTGGAGAATTGCGGATTTCCGATTGGATTCAACCGACGGTGATAAATCCCACCCTGCCAGCAAAAACCCGGGCCTCAGTCCTGCGGGAGATGGCGAAACTGGCCGCTCAAACGGAGAAAACCACAGATCCGGTTGCCCTGTTGCGGGGACTCGATGAGCGTGAGAACCTCTGCTCCACCGGTTTGCCGGGTGGATGGGCACTGCTGCACACTAGGAACCACGATCCCTACCTCTTCGAAGAGCCGGTCCTGCTTTTGGGACGAACCGTCCAGGACATTCCCTTCGGGGCTCCCGATGGTCGCGCCACACGCCTGTTTTTCCTTCTAGGCTGCACCGATGACCGCCTGCACCTGCACGCTCTGTCCCGCCTCTGTCTGATGGCTCAGCAGACCGACCTCCTCCAAACCCTCCTCGACGCCCCGGACTCCGAGACCATGCATCAAGCCATCGTAACCGCAGAGGAATCCGTGTCCTTCAACCCCACAAAGGGCCATTGAGGCCGGCAACCTTTCCGCAAACACACCCGGCTCCTTGCCACCTCGAACAAAAACTCCACCTCCCCGCTTCCAGAGGAAAACCGATTCCCAGAACGGAGCGTCCGCCAGCACTGGGCCGAAACGTGAATTCAGCGAAAACTGGGCGTTTTCCGCAACGCCTCAAGGGTTGAAGCTGCGCAGGTCAGATCCAGTTGCTTGCGATCAATCACAGTGACGGTCAGGTCCGTATCCGGCGTCCAGTTGCGCCCTTCAGTGACCCGCTCAATCCGGCTCCCGGTGACCTGCTGCTTTTTGGCAGCCGGGGCACCCTTTTTCGGGGACTTGGACAACTCCTTCTTCCGGTCCGCCGCATCCACATTGCAAGCCACAGTAAGAACGATGGCCGCCAGAACCACTGGTGAGATTTTCATACCCTGCTTTAATTCCGTTTCACCGGAAGTGCAAGGGAAAAGCGCCCCCGTCCCCAATCAAAGTTTGGAATGAGGGGAATAAAAAAGGGCCGACCCACTGAGGATCGGCCCTGTGACAGTCTGTCGTGGATTAGAACGTCTTCGAGGCGCTCACGAACCACATGCGGCCACGGATGTCGCCGACGCTGCGGTCATAGTTGTTCTCGAACGAGCTCTGCACCAACGGGGGCTTCTCGTTGAACACGTTGTTGATACCGAAGGCAAGATCCACCTCAACACGCGGCACCTTGTATCCGATGCGCAGATCGAAGGTGTTGTAGGCGCTGACCTTGCGGATATCCGGATCCTCGTAGTTGGACTGGTTGACATCCTCGTCGTAACCGTCCACGTAGTTCCAGGCAATGGCGGCATTCCAACGCTTCCATTCATAGGCCAGCGTCATGTTTCCACGCCATTCCGGGAATCCAACGTTCTCAAGTGCGGAACCGGTGGTCCAATACCGATTGAGGTAGTTGATGCTCCCGGCACCCGGGAAGTTTTCCTGCTCGAAGGTCAACATCCGGGTGGCCTGGGCAGAGAGCGTGGGGTGTGAGACAAAATTGTTCACGTCAGGCCGCCAGGGTCAGGGTGTCGTTGCGTGAGGCGTGGTGATTGAGTCGGTGTTTCCAGAAGTCCTCGAGCCGATGGCTGCTGTGAATGCAGCGCAAGGCGAGGATGTTTTC
>CAIWMU010000060.1 GCA_903913865.1 uncultured Verrucomicrobia subdivision 3 bacterium | reverse complement strand
TTCGAACCATCGGCACAACCCCTTCGGGGTTGTTGATATGTTGTGCATTTACCCGGGGTAGCGCCTCGGCGGCGCAACCCCGGGCTTCATGGCAGAATCCCGTTGGGATTCCCGGAGGGGGATGGGGCAAGGCACGACCTTGGGGATTCCCGGAGGGAAAACGTCGATCGCCCGTCCTCCGGCGTTTCCGGATGGGGAAATTGGTCCACGCCCATCTACGCCCCCCCCATCCACGTCCATTCGCGGTTCCCCGCCCCCAACGCCAAGGGCGTTGTGCCCTACAGCCCGGGGTTACGCCGTCAGCGGCGTTACCCAGGGTATGGGGACGACGATCCCACCAACCACAAAGTGGTTGTGCCGAGGGATCGAACGGGTGGCATCCCCCTTCTCTATTAGCGTTCGTCCGCCCCCGTTCGCAGTTCTCCCCCCTCCCCAGCACCGAAGGTGCGAACCATACCGCCCCGGGAAATTGGGCGTTGAAACGATTCAAGGGCTGAAGGCCCGGTATCATCCGGTAGGCAGAGATATGGCGGGCCTACAGCCCTTCGATTCCATTATTATGGCCGAAACCCAGGCCGTTGGCCTGCGCTGGCATAGTCCTGGCCGTTGGCCCTCCGCAACGACCCGCCCCGTCATTCACGCGGTACCCGAGCCCATGGGATCAGGTCCTCCATTTTTGTGTGCCCGGTGCGGGCCGCACTTTACAAAAAGTGAACCCCTCCGCCAGCAGATGGCCCGTGGAATCCTCCCGGCGCACCCAGATACGGACGTGCGGTCATCTCCGTCACTGCATCCAGCTTGGGACGTGGCCCTCAAGGGGCAATCGGTTTGGCAATCGTCATGAGCAGGTCCGGCTTACCTGGGTCACGGACGAGTTCGAGATACTTTGGACCGTCAGCATAGGCAACCACCAACGTTCGGTATGTGTCGCCCTGCATCACAAGAAATTCCACCTGACGCCGGGTTACACTGTCTGCTACGGCATCCAACAGGCGTTCGCGACTGAACTTGCGACCGTTGACCCCCTCGACTTTCATGCCAGGAGCCAACTTGGCTTTGTCGGCCGGACTCAAGGATATGACATCCCCGATGGTTCCGTCTTCCAAAAGCACCAACCCCAGGGAGCTGGCAAGGGTGATAAATTTATACGTCTCCTCCAAGTTCCTGACAAGGGCTGAGGGCTTCGTCGCGTATTGCAACCGGTAACCGCACCGCTCCACCACGGTCAGAGGCAGCGCCTCCTGGGTCACATCCACCCGTTCATGGATGAACTTCTCCCAATCGTAATCGGCCAGGCCTTGAAGGGTCCTGACGACTTCAGATCGGTCGTATGGGACAATCTTGTCTTTACGTTCCGCTCCCATGAACTTCCGGCAGAAGTCGTCGAGTGATCTGCGACCGTCCGATTTTTGACGGATGATGGCATCGGCCTCAAGCCAGAGCAGGGCGCCCTCGTCATAATAGTCCTGATTGCGCCGGAGACCTGCCCAGTTTGAACTGGACGCTCGCAGGATGTGATTGGCGATAGCCGTATCCTCCAGCGGTCGCCAGCGCCGGCCCTGGTGTTGCTGAAGGTATTCCATGCAGGCCGCTGTTGAAGCTATGTAATTGGTGGTGGAAATAAGGCCACTGCGGACGGCGAGCAGGTCCCCCAGATACTGCGTCAACCCCTCATAGACCCATAGCAAGCCGGTCCGTTCAGGGGAGTGAAAGCTCGACGTGAGCATGCCGGCCGGTCGTCGGTGCTTGCCACACCAGGAGTGGCTGAACTCGTGCGGCAACAGGGTGGCCGTCCCCGAGCCTTCCCGCTTCTTCTCATCAATCATCACCTGCTCCCGCACGCCATCCATGCTGCTCGAAAGGTGCTCCAGACCGACAACGCCAATTTGATCACTGCAAGTTACAAGAAAGTGGTAGGAATCGAAATGCGCACCGCCGTAGAGCGCAGCGGCCTCGTTGACGAGATTGCTGTAGTGCCCAATCAACCCGGCCTCCAACTGGATGGCCTGGAGGAACTCTGAAACCAGGTGCATGTAAACCGGTGGAAAGTTCTTGGACTTAAAATCGATGGTGCGAAAGTTCTCCCCCATGATTAGCGGGCTGTCCACAACATCTCGCAATGTCTCCGCCGCAAATTCGACCACCCCCGGCTCCTCCCGGGCGGCACGCAGTGAAGTCCCATATTTCCACCCGGCAGGGAACAAAAGCCGGACGGAAGCAGAGACCTCGTCGATGGACCCCGATTCCGGGTAAAGCAGGCAGGTGTTCCAATCGACAACCCCCAACTGGGCATTACCAAAGCTGTCCACCCCCTCTGAATTGACGCTAGATTGGTTGCAAATATAATCAAGTCGCACAATCAGACGGTCCGTCCCGTCCGGCACAGTGCATTCTATACGGTAAACTTCACCCTCATCCCGACGCCACGGAATCCGCTGGCCATCGGGCTTCTCCAGATAAAGTCCCCCAAGGTTCTGGACCGGTCCTGCCGGTGAGTGGGTCCCGGGGATCCATTTTGGATACCAAAGGGCAAGGGGACCCGGTTTTACAGGGATTTCCTCACGAGCGTGAATCAAATGACGTGAGATTTCCCGCGCATCAACCTCCAGCCGAATCTCCGTGGAGGGCTGCGAGGCCGCCCAAAGTCTCAAGCTCAACATTAGGTTCAAGACTGCACCTTTGCCCAACCAACCCAAAACTCCCCGTCGTGAATTCATAACTTCTCCTTTAAAAAGCGAATATTTTCGGATTACACCTCGACATTAGATCGCACCCCCCAAACGTCAAGCCGAATCCCCGAATGCGCTGGAGGGACGAAAGCGCTGCCCACGCAACCTGTCCTCTGGCCCCCCGTGTGGGGTGGCATAGTCCCGGCCTTTGGCCCTCCGATCCGCCGGAAATCGGTCAACGCCCACCCACACACGCTATTCCCTACGCCAAGGGCGTTGTGCCCTACAGCCCGGGGTTACGCCGTCAGCGGCGTTACCCCGGGTCCAGGCCACATCGCGTTCCCTACCCCGCAAGGGGTTGTGCCGTTCGTGCCCGCCGGGGGGTGCGGGAAACAAGGGCGGAATGAAATCGTGTTCGCGGGCGCGGAAGAGGAGTCCGCCAGGAATGTATGTCCCATACCCACGCAAGACCCACACATCACATACCACCCATTCGAACCATCGGCACAACCCCGTTGGGGTTGTTGATATTTTTGGCCTTTACCCGGGGTAGCGCCTCGGCGGCGCAACCCCGGGCTTCATGGCAGAATCCCGTTGGGATTCCCGGAGGGGGATGGGGCAAGGCACGACCTTGGGG
>CAIWMU010000059.1 GCA_903913865.1 uncultured Verrucomicrobia subdivision 3 bacterium | reverse complement strand
GGGAGGTTGGCAGGAGGTGGCTCAATGGGGCCGAACGGGCACCGCGCCCGATTGATTTGCATCACCACGCCACAGCCGCTGCGGGTCAAGGCACCTGTTCGATCCCCCGGCACAACCACCTTCGGGGTTGTGGTGCACCTCCCACCCATACCCGGGGTAACGCCGCAGACGGCGTAACCCCGGGCTTTGGGGCAGAACCCACTGCGGGGTTCCCGGAAGGGGAACCATTGTCCGAAGGTTTCCACCATTGAACCATCAACCATAAGCGGCGCCGCAATGTTCTGCGCATCGAAACCATTGGATACCCACGAAAGGGGCATGTCAGGCACTTGCCATGCGCAACTGTTTATGACGCGTTGTATAAAAAACCGGGGGCTTCCCCGAATTGACATGCGGTGCAGTGAGAATCAGACTGGGGGCATGAAACGGCCTGCCCTTTTGATCATGATCGCCCTGGCAGGGATGGTGTTTGTTGCTGTCAGCCTGGTCGATGTCATCCCTCCACGCTCCCTCACCGCCAGCCGCATGCACGGACTCAAGCGGCGCGTGATGATCTACTGCCAGGCTCATGGGGAGTTGCCACCGTCGTTGGCCTCTTTGCCCGCCATGGAGGGTTACAATTCCAGCATCCGGGACGGCTGGAACCGCCCCATCGCGTTTCAAATCACCACCAACGGCGTTGTGCCCTCCGCCCCCCGTCCATCGCGCAGCCCCCGAGCGAATGGGGTCAGTCCTCACTTTTTGTGCCGTTTACAAAAAGTGACCGGACTGACCCCTTCGCGGGAGATCGGTCAAAGCCCACCTGCACACGCCGTTCCCTACGCCAACGGCCTCGTGACGTTCATCAGCCTTGGCCGGGACGGCAGGACCGGTGGCGCGGACCTGGATGCGGACATCATCCGGTCCTTTCCCGTCCGGGATTCCCAGGGAAACTGGAGCGACCAGATGGTTGAGTGGTCAACGGATTCGTTCCGCAAATGATCCTGGCTGACAAAACCCCTAAATTGAGCCTGCATCGCGGACCCGGTGCCATACCCTGCTCGGCTTGTGCATCCCATCACTGCCCCACCCCGACCTTTGACTACATCTCAAATTCTCACAGGCCCGACCACACGCCATCGCCGACATGAAGTTCCAAATTCTCATTCTGATATTCGCGTTCGCCACGACCCAACCGATCTCAGCGATCGATGCTGCAGAACAGCCAAGACCAACCTTCTCGAATGTTGCCTATGGGCCACACCCTCGAAATGTCATCGATCTGTGGAGGGCACCCGGAGAGGGTCCCCGTCCGTTGCTGGTTTACATCCACGGAGGCGGTTGGATCACGGGGGACAAGGGCCTGAAAATGCCACAGTTCCAACCGTTTCTGGACAGGGGAATTTCCTGTGCGGCGATCAACTACCGCCTTGCGCCGGACCATCCGCTGCCTGCCCCTGTCCACGATGCGGCGCGGGCGATCCAGTTCATCCGTTCAAAGGCCACTGAATGGCAGATCGACCCGAGGCGCATCGCCTTGACCGGCCCGAGTGCCGGTGCCTGCACATCCATGTGGCTCCTGCTGCACGACGATCTGGCAGATCCCAGAGCTGCGGATCCCATCCTGCGTCAATCCTCCCGCGTCTGCGCCGCGGCAGTGATGGTGGGCCAGACATCCATCGACCCAAAGACGATAGAAGGCTGGCTCGGCCCGAACGTCTTGAAGCATCCCATGATTTGCAAGGCGGTTGGAGAATCTACCATCGAGGATGCACTCAGGAACTATGCTGAGCATCGGAAGCTCTACGTCGAGTTTTCCCCGATCAACCATGTGGATGCCCACGATCCCCCCTTGTTCATGACCTGCAGCGCTGAGATGGATCTCCCCTCCAGGGACGCCGGCCACGGCATTCACCACCCGCTCTACGGGGTGAAGCTCAAGGAGAAGTCGGACAAGGCGGGACACGAATGCCATCTGCTGGTTCCAGGTTTTTCCAAATCGGCCAGATACGCCGATGCGAACGACTTTCTCATGGACAAACTGCTCTCCAAATAGTGTGGGGAATCCTCCCATCCAAAGGACCCTGCCACCTGAATTTCACCTGTCATGGACTCATAAACGATCCCTCCAGGCCAGCAATTCAACAACACCAACCGAATGAATAACGCTTTCCTAAGCACATCAATGCGGTGGGCGCGAGGGGCTATCAAACGGCGCATCCGGCGCGGGTCGTGGGCCTACATCCCCTGGCTGCTGGTCTGGCTTCCCCCGTTGATCTGGATGGCGGGCAATCTCTCGTTCAATGTTCGGGCCACTGAGTTGTGGCCGGTCCTTATCCCGATCCTCGCTGTGGCGATCCAGATTATCTACCCGACTCTGCTCGGTTGGGCCATCCTCTTCATCCCCTCAATTTTTTTCGCCGGGGGTGCCCTGATCTCTGTGATCATCACCGCACCAGTCAGAATTCATAAGGATCAGTTCGGTGCCCTGCTGGTCAGTTCCATCGCAGCGCTTGTCTATCTGATGATCAACGGTGCCCTGTGGTTCGCACTACCCGGGGCGCCGCAAGCGGCGAATGCAAAACCGGCTCCTGCGACAGGTGTGGGCCCCTCCTCTCCTCCCGAAGCGTGATCCTGCGCTCAGAGATCATCGACCGCATGAATGCTTCCGCCCTTTTTATCGATTACACCAACAGCTCACCTATGCGGTAAAGTGCCTCCATGAACGCAGGATCAAACACATCAGGGCGCCGGAGATCCGCAATGGAACTCCGGGAGTTCGGCCAAAGGATCCCCACACCCTCTCCCGAAACAGGAATCCCATGAATAAAACGCCACCGGAACACCTGGTCCAACGCTGGTTCTTCGCCTGGCTCATCCTCTTCATGGCCTATCTTGCGGCGGTATGGAGCCGGTGGCCGCGCGGCCCCGGAACCATGGGCCTGCACATCCTCCTCGTTGCGATCTGTTTCATCCCCGCAGTGATTGCCGCGATCGCAGATGCACGCATCACTTTCAACACGTTCAGACAGCTGCCATGGCCAATGAGGGTGCTGGGCTTCATTCCCCTGGCTTGCACCACTGTCGTGTTTTTCTGCGGCCCTCCTGAGTTCGACTAGGCTCCATCCTTCGTTCCCTTTGTTCGCTTCTGTAAAAGTCCCCGTTTCCCAAGCCTTCATACCCCGCCGCTCCGGCTCAGATAGTTCCGCCTCCATTCCGGGCGGGACAGTTTGCCACGGCCGTTTGCGGCCAAAGAGTCAACAATCCAGAAATCCCTTGGCACCTGCCAGGCCGGAAGGAGGTCGAGCAGGTGCCGCCTCAAATCCGCGACCCCGCTCCCTGCCACTCCCGCCACACAGGCGACAATCTGATCCACCCGGTCCTCCGATCCACTGGGAACGCCAAAAACCACACACTCCCGAACCTCCGGATGGGACCTGATGGCCGCCTCAACCACCTCGGGCGAAACCTTCCGCCCCGCCACATTGATCTGCTCCCCCAGCCGCCCCCGCAGATGAACCTCCCCCCCGATGATCTCCGCCAGATCCGCGCTCACAAAGCGCCCGTCGCCAAGAGCGGGACTGAGGTCCGGCCAGTAGCATTCCCCGGCCGCCCGGCTGATGACTGAAAGACACCCTTCCGGGCCGGTTTCCAGTCGCACGTTCCGCATCGCCTGCCCCACATGCTCCTCCCGCTCCCGGGGCATTGGCGTGGCATCGTAGGCGATCCCCCCGCACTCGGAGCATCCATAAAAATTGTGAACCTTCAACCCGGTCTTTTCATGGATGGTACGCTCCAGCCCGATCCCCAGCGGCGCACCGGCGGAGATGGCCAAACGCACCGTCCCGGGTATGACTCCCGCCGCCAGCCAGGCCCGCCAAAGAGCAGGAACTCCGGCAAGTGTCAGATGGGGATGTCCGGCTGCGGCGACTTTGAGCATCTCGGGCAGGGGTGATGCGGCGATGATCAATGTAATGCCGTGCAGCAGCAGCGGGAGGACCAGGTTTGAAAAGCCGTAGGAATGGGCCATCGAGATGGCGCCAAGGTTTGGCCAGTCGGGCCGCAGCCCCATGGTGGCCACAATATTCTCCGCATCCGCCGCAAGCTGACTCTCCCTGAAGGCGATCACCTTGGGACTGCCTGTCGTGGCGGATGTCATCTTGATGTGCCTGCATGAGCCCGGGGGCCCGGGAACTGCGGGAGGTTGTTGACCCGGTTCCAGGGGGCAGACCACCCTGCCGGAACGCCACCCGCGCAGCACCTCCACCACAAACCGGGCGGAATGGCCCTGCGGATGAACCATGCCGGTCCCCGGGATGGCTTCCGCCTCCGCCACCCTGCACAAGTCTGCAAAGCTCCAGCGGCGGCCGGATTCCACCTCCCACAGGGCGGTCTCCACCCCGCGTTCCCGCACCACCGCCAGCCACGCATCGTAAAGCATTTACTCCTTCGTAAACGATGCACATACTACTCCGCAAGCATGACTTTCTCGGACAATCATTCCGCCGGGGGCTTTTTGTTCGAGCGGGACACATTCGCCTTCGCCAACGAGCTGGTCTGGCACTACCGGATGGATCCCGCCACCGGTCGGATGGCCACGACCCGCAGCGACCCGCCCCCGACCTATTCACACCGCTGTTTCGTGATGGTCCGCTCGGCAAGACAGTTCTTTTATCATACCCGCTTTGATCCCTCCCTCCCTCGATTGAATGATGCGGAAACCCTCCGGTTGATCCGCCGGGTGGTGCGGCGTTCCCCCAGATTCCCGAGCCGTGACCCGGACCGGATTGTGATCCCCGGCCACCACTCCCTGCGGGAGTTCAGCGGCACCCGGCCCGGCCTGCTCAAGGCCGCATGCGGCGGGGCGTGGCAGTCCTACTGCCTCCGCAGCCACTGGCGCATGGTGTTCCCCATCTCCAGGCGGCATCAGGAATGCACCGCCCAAAAGCTCACGCTGGCACCCCCCAACCGGATCGACCCCATCGTGCATCTAGTCCGCTTTCCCCAGTTGACGATCAATCATGGAATCACCCTGTTCGGGCGGGAGGAGACATCCTCGGGAGTGCGCTTCACGGCATACGATCCAAACCAGCCGGCAGCCCCCACGGAATTGATCTACGACCGCGCGAACCGCACATTCCACTTCCCGGCCAACCACTATTGGGCAGGCGGTCCGCTGGATGTGATCGAGGTTTACCGGGGTCTCCTCTATTAGGGCTGACCCTGCGGCGGCTTGCGGGTCGGGCGGAATGCCATGCCGAAGAAGAACAGCCCGCAAAGATTGATGCCGCAGATATACCCAAGCTTGTAACCCCTGCCGGTATTCAAAACGGAGAAGATTGGAACATCCTTACCCAGCAAAAGGCTCGGCATCGCGGCGGGCATCAGTGCCCCATGCAGCGTGCCGTGCCAGAACCCGGCAGGTTCCGCCTGGGAATAAAAACGCCCGGCCGCCCACTCATAGCCCCAGCCCAGCAACACCCCGGCAACCACCAGGGATGCCACTTTCTTGAGAATGGCCGCCCCGTTGCTGCGACAAAATGCTTTCATGCCTGTCTGGTTGCTGTTCATGCCGGTTTTTCCAATTCGAAAATCAGGTCTGCGGGCATGCGCGCCCCCTCTCCGGGCGGGACTCAAGAGCCAGCCTCCACCGGAGCCAGCGCACAGTGTCCACAACTGGATGGATCCGGCTGGCCCTGCTCTGCGGAACCGTTTGGATTGGCGCGAACCGCACCCGGTAGCCGCCCCTCACAAAACCCACCACCATCTCGGACTCGATCTCAAAATGTTCACTCTCAAGCGGCACCTGCCGCCATGCCTCAAGGCGGATCAACCGCAGTCCGCACTGTGTGTCGCTCAAGGTCTGCCCCGTGACCCTCGAAATCTCCCAGCTCATGCAACGGTTGACCCACCGCCGGAGCCAGCTCATGCCCCCAAAGCCGCCCGACCTGTCCCCCACCACCAGATCGGCACCTGTCGATCCTGCAGACGCGAACAGGGACGGAATATCCTCAGGCCGGTGCTGCCCATCCCCATCCAGAAGCACGGCCCACGAATACCCGCCCCGCAGTGCCTCCACCAGCCCGGTCCTCACAGCCGCCCCCTTCCCCCGGTTGCAGTCATGCCGCACCACCCTCGCCCCGGCTCCCCCAGCCTCCGCAGAAGTGCCATCCCTGGACCCATCATCCACAACGATCACCGACGCCACCTGAAGGAGTGCCCCGGACACGGTCACCCCCACCCTGCCCGCCTCATCGAAGCAGGGGATGACCGCAACGCACTGGTTCTTCCAATCCACGACCTCATTCTAGATGCCGGGTCCCCAAACTGAAGCAAATTTGCCTCAGACATGACACGGGTCCGCCAAGAGACTTCTTCCCATCTGCGGATGACTCTCCCCTCCCCGGACACCATCCATGCGCCCGGATTCGAATTGCCAATCAGGCCGGTTTCTGGTGTGCTTTGGCCACACTGATGTGTCACGAGCCCACCATCGAGGAGGTCTGCGCGCTGGGTGCCGAACAGGACATCCTGCACGGCAGAGCGGCCGCGGTGGCCCGTGAAATTTTCGGCGGGAATGTCTTCGTCCGCGCCGTGGTGGAAGTCTCCAATTTTTGCCGGGAAAACTGCCATTATTGCGGGATGCGCCGGGACAACCGGGACCTGGACCGATTCCGCGCCTCCTGGGAGCAGATTGCAGAGCTGCTCATCCACCACCGGCCCCAAAGTGTCACCGACGTGAACATCCAATCCGGGGAGGATCCCCGGGCCGTGAGTGAAATTGTAATCCCCCTCATCCGGGCCCTGCGCAGGGAAACAACTTTGGGAATCAGCGTCTGCCTCGGCACCCTGCCGCACGAGGTTTACTCCGAACTGCGGGAGGCCGGGGCTGCGGGTTACATCCTGAAATTTGAGACGGCCCATGCCGGTGCCTACGCAAGCTTTCAATCCCCCGGCACCCTCCAGGAGCGGCTGGCACACATCCACCAGCTTGCCTCCAGCAACTGGAGGGTCAGTTCCGGATTCATCGCTGGATTGCCCGGACAAACCGCCTCGCAGCTCGTTGATGCGCTCCAACTCGCCTCCCGTCTGCCACTGCGCGGCGCAAGCGTCAGCCCGTTCATCCCGGGCGACCAAACACCTCTAGCTGCAGCCCCTGCCGGGAATGCGGATCAAACACTCAACTGCATGGCACTGCTCAGGTTGATGAACCCGGATTGGGCAATCCCCGCCGTCAGTGCACTCGGGCTGACCGACCGCAAGGATGCCTATGTCCGTGGGCTGCTTGCGGGAGCAAACCTCGCAACGATCAACATCACTCCCGGGCCACTCCAACGGGACTATGTCCTCTACCGGCGGGACCGGATGATCATGACCGAACAACGGGTGCTCGACGCCATTTCCGCAGCCGGGCTCCAGCCCTCAACCACCAGCATGGAGGAACATTACGCGGTGGTTGGCGCAGGTTCTCACCACCGCTGCCAGACCACCCTGACAACCTAGACCATGGCCAGCCGCATCCTCTTAATCAGCGCCAACCGGTGCACGGTTCCCGAGCAGGTCTATCCCCTCGGTCTCACGCTGCTGCACGGGGCCCTCCGCCGCCACGGGCATACCTGCGGGATGCTGGATGTCCTGAGCCTCACCGGCACGATCGAGGAGGCCGTCTCAGCCTTCCAGCCGGACTTCATCTGTGTCTCCCTCCGGAATATCGATGATGTCGCCGTGCTCAAACGGGAGACCTACTTCCCCGATTTTGCCACCCTCTGCAGGAATTTGAAGAGCCAGACCTCCTGCCCGGTCATCATCGGGGGCAGCGGATTCAGCCTCTTTCCGCAGCAATTGCTGGAGCTGGCCGGTGCTGATTTTGGAATCGCTGGCGAAGGAGAGGTTTCACTCCCCGCCCTGATCACGGCCCTCGAGAACCGGACTTCATACGACACCATCCCGGGCATCGTATTCCGTCGCGGAACATCCATCATAACCGTCGAACCCGCCGGCATTCTTGAGGATTTCGAGGTGGAGGTGGAGGACCGTCCGCAGGCGATCACCTCCCACTACCTCTCCCAGACAGGTGTGATGAACATCCAGACGCAGCGGGGCTGCGCCCATGGCTGCTGTTATTGCACCTATCCGGTGATCGAGGGAAAACGCCACCGCCACCGCCCCCCGGAGTCCGTTGCCCGGGAGTTCCAGCAATTGAAGCAGCTCGGGGCAAAATACGCGTTCATCGTCGATTCTGTTTTCAATTCATCCCCGCGCCACGTGGGCGAAACCTGCGAGGCCATCATCCGCGCCGGAGCTGGTATTTCCTGGGGGTGTTTCCTCCGGCCCCAGGGGCTCACTCCGGAATTGATGAGCCTGATGGCGCGGGCCGGACTGACCCATGTCGAGTTCGGTTCGGACAGCTTCTGCGACGAGGTCCTACGCCACTACAACAAGCACCTCACCTTCGAAGACATTCTCCTCTCCACGGAACTGGCAAAGGGGCAGAACATCGATTGCTGCCATTTTCTGATCGCGGGCGGTCCGGGGGAAACGGAGGAAACCCTGGAGCAGACTTATGCCAATTCTCTCAGGCTGGACCACCCCACCATCATGGCCGCCATCGGCATGCGCATCTACCCGGGAACACCGCTCTATTTGCGGGCGATCAAGGAGGAGATCATCCCGGCGGATTGCGACCTGCTCAACCCCAGATATTACATCGCCCCGGGGCTGGAGAGTGAGTCCATCTTCCAGCAACTGCGCCGGTTCGCGTCGAAATCACCGAACTGGGTCGTCGGGGATCCCGTCCCTGAATATTTCAAACTCGTGACGCGGCTCAGAAGCCGGGGCGTCGTCGGCCCGCTCTGGAGTTACTTCGCCGCCATCCAACGGCTCTGGCCCCAGGGCTCCACCGGAACTGCAACCCCATGAAACGGCTTCTGCTCATATCGCCCCTGTCTCAGAACAGCCTCATGGGCGGAGGTTTCTTTTTCCGGATGCCCGCGCTCGGCCTGCTCAAGGTCGCCGCCCTCACCCCGCCCGGCTGGGAGGTCACCCTTATCGATGAAAAGGTCGAGAAGCTCGACCTCAACCTGGATGCTGATCTGGTCGGCATCTCGGCGATGACCACCACCGTGGGGCGCGCCTATGAGATCGCCGACCACTACCGCAAGCGCGGCATCACCGTGGCCATGGGCGGCATGCATGTCTCGTGCCTGCCGGAGGAGGCCCTCCAGCATTGTGACAGTGTGGTGATCGCCGAAGCCGAGGTCCTCTGGCCCCGGCTGCTGCACGATTTCGAGCAGGGCAACCTGCAGCAAATCTACCGGCACGAGGGGAAGCTCCCGCCCCTCGCTGAATTGCCGAATGCCGACTGGAGCCTCTACAAGACCAAGAAATACCTGCCGGTGCATTTCGTTGAAACAACCCGGGGATGCCCGATCAACTGCGAGTTCTGCGCCGTCACCAGTGCCTTTGGCGGCCGCTACCGCAACCGGCCCCACACCGAGGTGCTTTCCGAATTGCGGGCCCTGCCCCCGTTCAAGGGGTTGCTGACCCTGAAAAACTGCGTCTTTTTCGTGGATGACAACATAATCAGCAACCGCACCTATGCCCGCGAACTCCTCGGCAAAATTCGCGATCTCGGACTGAACTGGTTCGGCCAGACCTCCCTGAACATCGCCAAGGATCCCGAAATCCTCAAGCTGTGCCAGCAGAGTGGTTGCAAGGGGCTGTTCCTGGGATTTGAATCCCTCTCCCCGGAAACCCTGAAGGCAGTGGGCAAACGGGTGAACCACCCCTCCGAATACATGGAGGCCGTCCGGCGCATCCACGACCACGGCATCGGCATTGATGGATCGTTCGTCTTCGGGTTTGATACGGATGACAAAAGCGTCTTCGAACGGACCCTGGAGTTCGTGCTCCAGGCCAAAATCGAGGTGGTCTATTTTTCAATACTCACACCATACCCAGGCACCCGCCTCCACAAGCGCCTGGCCGCCGAGGGGCGCATCCTTTCAAGTGACTGGTCCATCTACGATGCCAACCATGTCGTCTATCGCCCGAAAAACTTCACCCCGGATGAACTCCTGGAGGGCTACGCCAACACCTTCGAGAAGGCCTATTCCATCCCATCCATTTTCACGCGGCTTCGGGGGACGACTTCGTGGAAGAATTTCTTCTACCCAATGAACATCGGCTTCCGGCAAAGTGTGGGCAAACTTGCGCAGAGCCTGCGAACCGGCAAACCGGTCGTCCCGGTGGAACCCCTCCGGCAGGCATGATCCCGATGCTTTTCCCCCACAGACATCCACAACAACCGCCACGCGTGGTCGTCACCGGCGCGGGAATCATCACCTCGCTGGGGCTCGGCTGGGACCGGAACGCGGAGGGATTCCAATCCGGGAAAAGTGAATTTCTGCCGGTGTCCAGCTTCGATGTCAGCCGCCAGAAGGTGAAGCTCGCGGCGCAGGTCTCCCTGCCGCCCTCCATACCGACGGGTCTGTTAACCCCACGCCAGTCCTCCAGAGTGGACCGCGCCACAAGCATGCTCCTGCTCACAGCCCATGAGGCGTGGACACAGGCCGGATGGGCGGGTGACACATCGGTCCCTGTGATCCTTGGAACCACAGCGGGCGGCATGGCGCTCGGGGAAAGCTACTTCCGCCAGGCGGTCACCACCCCGGACCACCACGCCCTGCAGGCGACCCGCGCACTGCAATACCAGGCCCATAACCAGGTCAGGATGGTTTCGGATGCCCTCGGGACGGATGGCGCGGTCCGCATCATCTCCAACGCCTGCGCCTCCGGAACAGATGCCATCGGCAATGCCTGGGAGTGGATCCGCCGGGGCCATGGGGAGAGGGTGCTGACCGGCGGCTACGATGCCCTCAGTGAGATGGTGTTCACCGGCTTTGGCTCGCTCCAACTGATGTCCACGACCACCTGCCGACCCTTTGACGCCTCGCGGGACGGGCTGATGCTCGGCGAGGGGGCCGCTGTGCTGGCCCTGGAATCGCTCGATTCCGCCCGGAGACGCAACGCCACCATTCTGGGGGAGATCCTCGGCTATGGCACCGCCATAGACCGCCACCACCTCACCCAGCCGCACCCGCAGGGGGATGCCGCCCTCGCCGCAATGTGCGGGGCCTGCGACTCCGCACGGGTGACGAGCGCGGATATTGACTACGTCAATGCCCACGGGACAGGCACCCTGCTCAACGATTCATCCGAAGCCATCGCGATCGGCCGCTGGGCCGGACCCCGTGCGGCGACCCTGCCGGTCAGCTCCTCCAAGGCCTGCATCGGCCACCTGCTCGGGGCGGCGGGTGCCGTGGAGGCGGTGATCTGCCTCATGGCCCTCAAGGGCCAGTGGCTGCCGCCCCAGCCCAACTTTGAACGTCCCGATGCGACCTGCACCTTCCCGGTGGTGTCGAAACCCCAGTCAGCCCGCGTCGATACCGTGATCTCGAATTCATTTGGGTTCGGCGGCGTGAACGCATCCCTCGTTCTCAGGAGGTGGGCATGAGTAGGATCTTTGTGGCCGGCACCGGTGCCGTTTCTCCCGCAGGATGGGGCATGGGCCCGCTGCGAAATGCCCTGCAGACCGGGACTCCCCTGCCCATCCAGCCGCTGGATCGTCCCGGTTCCTCCCCGCTTCGTGGTCGGCCTGTGCCCGCCCCGGCCACACGCCCCGCGTTTCTGGCCCACCCGCGCCTTCGCAGGGCCAGCCCCATCACCCACTACGCGGCGGCAGCCGCCCTTGAGGCGATGGCCCCGCTCCTGGCCAGACCGGCAGGGATCCGGCGCGTAGGAATTGTGGCCTGCCTTGATGCCGGCTGCGTCCAATACTCCTGCAGGTTCTTTGAGGAGACGCTCAAGGACCCCGCAACCGCCAGCCCGCTGCTCTTCCCGGAAACGGTTTTTTCCGCGATCGCCAGCAACGTCTCCTCCCTGCTGGAACAGCCCCCCTCGCTCCACACTCTCATAGGGGATTCCGCCACCTTCCTCCAGGGTCTGGCTCTCGCGGCGGACTGGCTCGTCGATTCGCGTGTGGACGCATGCCTCGTCATCGGCACCGGGGAATTGAACTGGCTCCTCGCAGATGCCCTGTGGCACCTCGACCACAGTGCCGTTCTCACCGCAGGCGCCGGGGCCATCGCGCTCGTATGCGATGAGTCCCTCTCCTCGGGCACGGAATTGAAGGCCATCACCAGTTCCCACACTTACACATCCCGTGTCTCCCGGCACACCGCCGCCAGCCGGATGCGCCAGCAACTGCCCGCCCCTGGCCCCGGGGACCTGCTTTGCGACAGCCTCGGGGACAACTCCCGCACGAACCGGGCCGAACTGGATGCCTGGAGTGATTGGACCGGGCCGCGCCTGAGCCCGCGCCGCATCCTCGGGGAGGGTCTGGTCGCCGCCACCGGCTGGCAATGTGCCGCCGCCGTGGACCTCCTCAACCGGGGCACCCACACGGGGGCCAATGTCAGTGTGGCCGGAACCAATCAGCAGGCCATCGGCGCCCGGTTCGCCAGGCACGATTTTCCGCAACCCGACTCCACACCCCAGCACCCATGAGCAAACGTGTCATCCTGATCACCGGCGGAAACGGAGGCATCGGCATCTCCACAGCCCGGGCCTTTCTCGATGAACGGCCTGAAAACAGTGTCTGGCTCGGCATCCACAACCGCCGCGATCAGGCCGATGCCCTCGCCCTCACCACCCCGGATCGCTGCCGCTGCCTCCCTCTGGACGTCACCTCCCCCGCGGATTGGCGCACCACAGTGCATGCCATCCTCGCAGCCGAAGGCCGCGTCGATGTCCTCGTCAACAATGCCGGATCCCACAAGGACATGCTGCTCGGCACCATGCCCGCAGCCACCTGGTCGGAGATCCTCGCCGCGAACCTCGACAGCACGTTTCACGGATGCCAGGCCGTCCTTCCCTCCATGATCTCGCAGCGCTGGGGCCGGATCGTCAACGTCTCAAGCCTTAGCGCCCTCCTCGCCCCGGCCGGTCAAACCCATTACGCCGCTGCCAAGGCCGGCATCGTGGCCCTCACCCAGTCCCTGGCCAAGGAGGTCGCCCGGATCGGCATCACCGTCAACGCCGTCTGCCCCGGCTATGTGGACACCGATTCCCTCGCCCACTGGTCCGAACCCGAGCGAAAGGCCGCCCAGGCCCGCATCCCCATGCGCCGCTTCGGCAAACCGGCCGAAATTGCCGCTGTCATACGCTTTTTGGCTTGTGAAGAGGCCTCCTATGTTACAGGTTCCACGATCAAAATTGATGGCGGAGTGCTTTAACTCATGGAAAACGATGCTGCCCTGAAATCGGAGCTGAAACGCATGCTGGTGGAAAACCTCATGCTCCAGGTCGCCCCTGAGGATATCGGGGATGACCAGCCCCTCTTTGGCCCTGAAAGCCTTGGACTCGATTCTGTCGATGCCCTCCAAATCGTTGTCGCCCTCGACAAAAACTACGGCCTGAAAATCCCCGACCCGGATACCGCCCGCAAGGTCCTCCAAACCATCACCACCCTCGCCCAGGCCATCCCCCGCCGGTAGGCCAGCCGCTCGTTTCAAGCCCCGGGATGTCTTTATACTTGACAGCAGGGACCTGCTCTGGGAATGTCGAAACAGAGTGGGTGAGGCTGTAGTTTGAGACGAACTCCCCGGGCACCCAACTGGCAGGCGGAGGGTGTTCAGTTTCCGCAGCCGGTGCATCGGTCTTTTGGGGGGCTGAAAAGGGGTTGTCTCTTCTGGCACCACGTGGGCGGCAGGGACATGGTCCCGAACTCTGTTGAGCCTCATCCATCCAACAGGAGGAGGATGAGTCATGAGGAAAACGTCGAAGTGGATAGTGAATCTGTGTGCATCGTTGGTTGCATGCTGGCTGACAGGTTGCACCACCCCCATTCCCGGTGCCAGCCACGATCTGATCTCGTTCCTCAAAATTGGCGAGACCACACGCGAAACGGTTTTGCTCAAATTGGGCCAACCTTCCGCCATCTTCGAACATGAACGGATTCTCACCTACCGGGTTGGCGAGGATCCAAGACAGGGGCGCTATATCCTGACGCCGCGCGCAATGATGCCCTGGCAGCATATCCATTACAGCCTTGTGCTGGTGTTTGACGACCAGGGCCGCCTCGCAAAGCAGAATCTCATCACGGTGAACTGATGACACCGCAGGCACACCGTCCCCCAGCCGTCCGCCTGTCCCTCCTTCTCATCGTATCTGGAGTGGTCTGGCTGACCGGGTGCCTGATCATCCCTGTGGATTATCATGCAGCGGGGTCCCGCCAAAATATCAACCCCGGCACCAGCAGATCGATGCTTCCCGGCACGACCACCAAGGATGAGGTTTTTCTGAGCCTGGGGGAGCCGGATTTTGTGTCGGATGATGGCCAGCGGCTGGGGTATGCTTGGACGAAAGTCAAAGCCCTCTGGCTCGTCATAGGCGGCTCGTCATCCGCAAGCGGTGAACTGGAGCGCAGTTACGTTCTGGAACTCTCGTTCGCCGGCGATGATCGCCTCGCACAGGTGCGCCTTCTCAACGAGTGGGGGCCGAGTGTGACACCCTCGCGCGAGCGTAAGCGATAAGCTCGGATGGGGACCGCCCCCTCACCCTTTGCAGCCCTGCCAATCGAGGCCAAACCGCGCCAGGTATTTCCGCAGGCGGTCGGCATCGTTCTGCACCTTGCGTTTCTCACGGGTGGAGGAGAACAGTTTCCGGCCCGCCTCGGATAATGTCGCGGATTCGCGGCAGACGGCGATGACGGCGGCCAGTTGCACACGGTCGAACAGGTCCAATTGCTGGAACGTGGCGGGATCGAGCACCCCGGCGGGGATCGACTCCCGGTACGGCGCATCCGACGCGGGAGCCCAACTGGAGCGCAGGCGCGCGATCTCCCCCTGCATCACTTCCCGCGTGATCCGGCCCCCTGCGGAGAGGGTGGCCATGCGGGTCACGCAGGCGTTCAGATCCCTGAAGTTGGCGCTCCACCGGGCTGCGGGGGACCGTGCGAAGGCCAGGAACTCCTCCCGGACATCCCTTCCGAGCACGGGGCGCGTCCCGCTGCCTCGGGCGACGCGGTCCAGTTCGTAATCCAGGTTCGGCTCAATGTCCTCCGGACGCTCGGCGAGACCCGGAAGGTGGAACGTCCAAAGGTTCATCCGCGCAAGCAGATCCTCCCGGAACCTGCCCGACCGGACGGCGACAGCGAGATCGCGATTGGTCCCGGCGATGAGTTGAAAATCGCTGCTCGACTCACGATCACTCCCGAGGGGAAGGAACCGTTTCTCCTCCAGGGCCCGCAGGAGCATGGCCTGCTCGTCCAGCCCCAGCTCGCCGACCTCATCCAAAAAGAGCAACCCCCCATCGGCGGCGCGGAGCAGCCCGGGACGGTCCTTCACAGCCCCAGTGAAAGCCCCCTTCGTGTGGCCGAACAGGGTGGACATGGCAGACTCCCCCCGCAGGGTGGCGCAGTTCACCTCCACGAAGACCCCGGCCACCTGGTGCCTGCTTTTCTTGAGCTCGAAAATGCGCCGTGCCAGTTGCGATTTTCCGGCACCGGTGGGGCCCATCAGCAGAACCGGTTCCCTCGAATGGATGGCCACATGCTCAATCTGCTCAATGAGCTGGTTGAACCGGGGGTTCCGGGTCTCGATGCCGGATTTCAGGAACGATGCGGCGTCCCGCGCCTCCCGCTGGAACCGGGCGGCGATCCGGTCGTATTTCGAGAGGTCCAGATCGATGATACTGTATTTGCCATCCGGCCCCCGGCGCTTCGGTTCGGCCGGCGCGCTCTGGACCAGCCGGGCCGGCAGGTGCCGCGATTCGGCCAGCAGGAAGAGGCAGATCTGCTGCACATGCGTGCCGGTGGTGATGTGGACGAGATAATCCTCCTCCTCGGGGCGGAAGGGGTAGCCCCGGGCAAAATCATGCAGGGAACCATACACCTCCTCGAAATCCCACGGATTCCCGAATTCCTGCTCCCGGAGCACAACCGTCGTGCCGGGGGATGTCCGCTGGATGTCGGCTGCCACACAGCGGGCGGTGTGCTCGTGCGCCTTCGAATGGATCAACTCGAACCGGGCCACCGGCAGTTCCTTGTGCATGCAGAGGGAGACGGTGGGCCGCCACCGGTTCCAGCGCTCCCCGTGAAATCCGGAATCCAGCACACTCCCCAGAAGACCGATCAGAACTGTTTGTCGCGCAGGCATAGCTTAAAAGCGTCGGCTTTATCTTATAAGCTACACACCCCACTGGCAAGCCCTGCCATCACCCGCCCTGCAAAATCCCACAAACACGCAGAATCCCCAATGTTTCGAAGGTTTTCCAGCGCCCCACCCGCACCGTCAAGGGGTTGGCACGGTTCCTGATATAGGAAGACTCGCCCGCTGGATCAGCCGGTGGCCCGGACCGGGTTCTCCCGGCCGGGTTCCGGACCTTCTGATTCCAAAAGCAGGCGGACCGACCCTGCAGCAGGTTCGGTCACGGTCAACAGCGGTTGTGAACGGGAAGGAAGTCGAATGAATGCGAATGGGAACAATGTTCCGGCAGTCTGGTCGCTGGATGGGACCGGGTCCGTCAATCCGCAAGGCCGGCAGCACCGGTCTGGAGCCGCAAGATTTCGCTGGGCGTTGCGGTGCTGCCCCGGCAGGCTGCTGGTCAGGTTCGGAGCCGGGGGGCGCAAAACCGCCCCGGACGGATTGTTTCAGGATGCAGGATGGAAAGGAACAGTATGAATACGAGAGATCTGACACAGTTGGGCGTGCCGCCCGGCGAGCCGATGCGGCGCGGGATGGAGTATATCGCCAAATACATTCTCAAGGGCCTCGACAAGGCTGCCCTGCGGGGTGATGTGGAATCGGTGGTCGGCGAACCCGCAGCGTTTCTGGATGACGAGTTGCGTGGAGAGTTTGCCAGGGTGCTCACCCGCTACCCCCTCACCACCCGCACGAACCCCGCTCCCTGGCAGCAGTGGGGTGAGGGGTTGGAGGCGGAGGCCGTAAACCAGATCAGCCGCGCCTGCCAGTTGCCCGTGGCTGTCATGGGTGCCCTCATGCCGGACGCCCACGTGGGTTACGGACTGCCGATCGGCGGCGTGCTCGCCACGGACAATGTGGTTATCCCGTATGCCGTGGGTGTGGATATCGCATGCCGGATGAAGCTCACCGTGCTGGACCTGCCGCTGCGGGACCTGGACCGGCAGCGTGAATTCCTGACCAACGCCATTGATGTGGAGACCCGCTTTGGAATCGGTGCGAAGTTCAAGAACCGGCGCGAGCACGAGGTGATGGATGCCGACTGGTCCGCAAGCCCCGTGACGCGGCAGAACCGGGACCGCGCATGGTCCCAGCTCGGAACCAGCGGAAGCGGAAACCACTTCATCGAGTTCGGAGTGTTCACCAATGAGCAGGCAGTTGGCGATCTGCCGCCCGGTGAATATGTGGCCCTGTTGAGCCACAGCGGAAGCCGTGGAACCGGTGCGGCCGTGTGCGACCACTACAGCAAGCTGGCGATGGCCCAGCACCCGAACCTCCCCAAGGAGCACAAACACCTCGCATGGCTCTCGCTCGATTCCGAGGACGGCCAGGAATACTGGAATGCGATGGAATTGATGGGCCGCTATGCGGCGGCAAACCACGCCCTGATCCACCGGCACATGGCCCGGCATCTCCGGGTGAATGTGCTTCTGGACGTGGAGAACCACCACAATTTCGCCTGGAAAGAGCGCCACGTGATTGATGGCGTGGAGCGGGAGGTGGTGGTGCACCGCAAGGGGGCCACCCCGGCCGGAGATGGCGTGCTCGGGATCATTCCCGGGTCGATGGCCACGCCCGGATTCCTTGTGCGCGGAAAGGGAAACGCCGTGTCGCTCAAATCGGCATCCCACGGCGCAGGCCGCGTGATGAGCCGGACGAAGGCGATGGCAACGTTCGAGTGGGAAAAGGTGAACCGCCTGCTCAAGGACCGGGGGGTGAAGCTCATCTCCGCCGGTTTGGATGAGGTCCCAGGCGTTTACAAGGACATCCACCAGGTGATGGCCGCCCAGGCGGACCTGGTCGATGTGCTCGGGAGGTTCGATCCGAAACTGGTCAAGATGGCCCCGCACGGGGAGCGCCCGGAAGATTGAGGCAACCGGGGGTGGATTCATCTCCACCCCCGACAACAAAGAAACAAACACATGCTTGTCATTGATGGATCACAGGGGGAAGGCGGGGGGCAAATCCTCCGGACAGCGCTCGCGCTTTCGCTGCAGACCGGAAAGCCTTTCCGGCTCGAACAGATCCGCGCCGGGCGGCAGAAGCCCGGCCTGCTGCGCCAGCACCTGACCGCCGTGCAGGCGGCGGCGGCGGTCGGCAGGGCTGAGGTCGCCGGGGCCGCCCTTGGCTCCACCACACTGGAGATGCACCCCGGGACGGTCACTCCCGGCGATTACCACTTTGCCGTGGGAACAGCCGGCAGCGCAATGCTGGTTCTCCAAACAATCCTGCCGCCCCTTCTCACTGCCAGTGGAGTTTCGACCCTCACCCTCGAGGGAGGCACCCACAACCCGTTCGCGCCCCCGTTCGATTTCGTGGCCGATTCCTTCGCCCCGCTGATCCGCCGCATGGGGCCATCCATTGAACTGGAATTGCACCGGCCCGGATTTTATCCCGCAGGCGGGGGCAAACTCCAGGTCGTGATCCACCCCGTCGGGCAGTTGTCCCGCCTCGACCTGTTGGATCGCGGCCCCATACAACGGCGTCTGGCCCGCGCACTCATCTCAATCATTCCCCGACAGGTGGCCGACCGTGAACTCGCCTGTGTCCAACAGCACCTCGGATGGAGTGAGGAGGAATGCCGCGTGGAGTCTGTAACCCACCCGACCGGCCTGGGAAACGTGCTGCTGTTGAAAGTGGAGACGGAACAGGTCACCGGGGTTTTCACCGGGTTTGGCGAGCGCCGGCGGTCCGCCGAACAGGTGGCACAGGAGGCGACGGATGCCGCAATGGCCTGGCTGCGTGCCGGTGTTCCGGTGGATGAGCATCTGGCCGATCAACTCCTGCTCCCGATGGCGTTGGCGGGCGGTGGTTCTTTCCGCACGGTCAGGCCATCCTCACACACCCTGACCAATGCCGACATCATCCGGCAGTTCCTGCCGGTGGACATCCGCGTTGAACAGGAATCTCCATTGGCCTGGCAGGTTGTCGTAGCCAGCCGATAAGGCTGATCACCGGCAGGTTGGAGGCCCCGGGGGGCACCCACACCCATCTCACGACTCGATTTCCAAACAACCCGCCCCCCACGGGGAGCCTCCGCCCCTAAAGCCAACAGTGTGTGAGCTTTACACCGAAAAAAATCTAAAGACTATGAAAATTGACCCGTTTTAGATGTGGACGAACCGATGCTGTTCGTGAAAGATATCAACGTATATGGTCGAGAAAAGACAAACCTCAGACGAGAATGATGCCTGAAAATGGAGAATTTTCGAGGGGCTCGAACATGACTACGTTCCAATTTCCTTCGCAGATGACGCCAGATGGCAGCAAGGGAACCCCAACCACCCCGCCCTTGGGTGGCACCCAGTCCACTCCAACGGCGTCCACCGTTCTCGGATTGGTCGATTTGCTGCTGCTCACAAAGCTCGATAGTTTTCAGCGCAACCTGCTCGACAGCGTCGCAGAGCACATGCGGCGGATGATTCAAAATCCGGGTGAAGTTTCCATCCATCAGAAAGTAGCCGATGTCAAAGGACCGGCTATCCAATGTGATCTCGAGGGGTTGATTGATGCGGTGGTGGAACCGTTCGCCCGGACCGCCCAAAAAAACGGCCTCGAATTCAATGTCGTCCTGGGGCGCCGCGTGCCCGGACGCATGGTCCTCGATTCCAACCTGCTCCGGCAGATCCTTTCCAACCTGCTCGACAACGCCGTCAAATTCACCCGCAAGGGGGGAATCCTGCTCCGCGTCTCCGCCGAGGGGGGCGTCACATCCCGGCAGTTGCGCTTCGAGGTTTGCGACACCGGGATCGGCATGCCCCCGGAGGCCGCCACCCGTTGTTTTCCACACCATTCCAGACTGCCCTCCCCGCCCCACCCCACCAAATCAGATTCGGCCACGAGCCTCGTCGCGACTCAGGATCTTGTCCGGGTTCTGGGCGGCAGAATCGGCGTTTCAAACCCCAATTCCGGCGGATCCAATTTCTGGTTCACCATTCCCCTTGGGATCGTCGGGGATGCACCGCACGCCAACGTCAGATCGGTCTGGCCCAGGGCCATCCTTCATTTGCAGTCCCCTTCCATTCTGGAATCTCTTACGGAAACGTTTGCCCTTTGGAATCTGGCGACCGAACGGGCGGAAACGCCAGATGCACTGGTGGCTGCGATAAAAGCGAACACCAACTCCCCAGGGTCAACATTGGTCGTCATCGAGCCCACCCTGTTGACCCCACGCCTTGAGGCCCTCATCGCCCCGTCCCTCGAATCCTCACCCAGGATCCGCATCCTGACGGCAGGACCCCACCCCGCACCGCACACCGAGGCCTTGAGTTGGGACCCGACTTTCAAGCGATCCGCCCTGGCACAGGCCCTCACAGCAAAGCCCAAACCTGCACCCCCTGCCCCCGTCCCGACACCTCCTGCCCCCGTCCCGACAACCCATGCCACCCCGCTCAGCACCCCGGTCGGCACCCCGCTCAGCCTCAGTGTTCTTGTCGCCGAGGATGATGTCGTGAACCAGACCCTGATGCAGGCGCTTCTGCAAAAGCTTGGATGTATCTGCGAAATCGCCCCCAACGGCCGTGTCGCCCTGGAATGCGTCACAAAAAACCACTTCGATGTGCTCCTGATGGATTGCCAGATGCCCGAAATGGATGGCTACACCGCCGCCAGGGAAATCCGGAAGATCGAGAGCAAACACCGCATGGTCGGCAGCCTTAGGATCATTGCCGTCACAGCCACCGCCCGGCCGGATCAGGCTGAGGCATGTCAGGAGGCGGGGATTGATGATTTCCTGATCAAGCCAATCCGTCTGGAGGCCATGCGACACGTTCTGACCGGAGTGAAGGATTCCCCGGGGTTCGCACTCCGGGAGGATGCCGCGATCCGCTCCAGCATTGATGAGATGGTTCAGTTTATCAGTCCCGAAGCAGCCATCCGCATCCTCGCCACCTTCCTCGAGGAGACCCCTTCCCGCATGACACAACTCCTGGAGGTCGCGGGGAAAAAGGATGCCCACGCCACCCGCATGGCAGCCCACACCATCAAAGGCTCCTGCGGCACATTCGGAGCGATCCGCTGCGCCACCATGGCACGATACCTCGAAAAGGCCTGCCAGGAGACCTTCCCGGCGAACGGCCTCTTCTGCGCCAATGCCATCGGCACGGCATTTTCCCGGTCTCTGCCCACCTACAAAAATCTTTTGTCGGAGCTGCAAAAAACCGTTCAGCAGGCTCCCGTCGAGTCGAACGAGTAAAGCCAGCGCAGCAGCCCCATGCGAAAAGGGGGTCCGTTTCTTCACAGAAGCCAACGAAGTCCGGAAGATCCTTTGTTCTTCGTTCTCTTCGTTTGCTTCTGTTTTATTTCCGCTTTGGATCTACAAAAACAAGCCTACGGCCCCTTCAACAGAAAACTGGCGGGGGCGTAGCGGTGGATCGGTGCCCTGAACTTCCCGTTGTCCACAGGTATGGGCTTGCCTATGGGGCGACCCCGAAGATCGGCGGGCTGGATGGTGCGCGGGATCATCCCGGTCGGGAGGCGCACATCACAAACGCCCGCATGCCCGGCCAGTTCCCACAGACGGAGCACCAGCCCCTCGCCATCCGGGTTTGGGCCGAATGCGGTGACTTTGACACCCCGCGTGGAGAGTTGGAGTCCCGTCTTTGTTGGAGTCATCTGGCCTGCAGCACCATCCGCATAACTGGCAAGCATGGGGGTCCTGGCCTCCTCCGCCGGAGTGATCAGGGACTTCTCATCCTCCCGACCCTCCACCGCCCACAGCCGGACCCGGGCGGACCAGGTGCCGGAGTTCCAGAGCCGGAAATTGGTGCTCCACTGGTTGTTGAACAGGTTCACATAAACACGGGATGCGCGCGGGGCGAAGGCCCGGGAATACTTCCAGCACCCCGGCTCCCCCAGGCTGACAAGGGGGGAATCCAACCCGCAGAGGCCGATCCCGGCACCGGCAGAATCGGTGACCGTCATTCCACCATTCAGTGCGAACGTGTGGAAGTTGCATCCGGGCACAATATCCTTCGAGGGATCAACGATCCCGCCAAGCCGCGCCAGGTGGAACGTGGGCTGGCTGATCTTGAACGGGAGACAGATCCAACCGGCCTCGGGCAGGGATGTGAACGGCTTGCCCTGCAGGGTCATCTCAAGATCAATCCACGGGGCACCCTCATGCAGGGTGATCCGGGTGGTGACAGGATACGGAACCGCCGACCCGCCCGGGGCCGACATGACGGCACTGAGCGATACGGGAGTGCGCTCCCAATGCAGTTGGAAGCCGGAGGGGGAGGCTGCCCGGTAGGGGGCATTTGAGAGGGAGGGCATGGTCGGTTTGCCAAGTTCGTTTGTTCCCCATTCGGCGTTGATTTTAACGTAGGCCTTCACGAACGACTGCACCTGGCTGGTATCAAAGGTTTCGTGCAGGTATTGGCCCGGTGCCTGCGGCGCCGCAGGGTCCACCCATTCCCGGCCGGAACGCTTTTCGATCAGGGAGCGGATGGTGCCATGCTCCGGATCCAGGGTGATTTTGAAGAAGGCATTTTCGAGCAGATTGGATTGGGGGGCGGGAGCGGGTGCAGGCACCGTTCCCTCGCGCAGTGTGTAGGTGCGGTAGCCAGAGGGCGGGACATCCGCAGCAAGAAAGCGCACGGTGCCATCCGAGGAAGTCTCGCACGGGATTTCCTTTCCTGTGGATGGATCCACGACTGCGGCCTGTTTGAGCGGGACCCGTGCGGTGGCGATCCCGGAGCGGCTCCACGGCAGGGGGTTGAAGACAACAATCCTCGGGCCGGTCACACTGACCCCGCGGGCAAGCATGGCCAGATCGGCCTGCTGCACAGGCTCAATGATGCCGGCCGCCCTGCTGATGTAGGCGGAGTGCTCCTCCCATGAGGATTCGATCCGTTTGAACTGGCCCTTTGCCCGTTCCTGAACCCATTCATCCCCATACTTGAGGACATACTTCCCGTAAATCCACCAGAAAGCCCCGCCCCAGGTGTGCTCCCCGTAGAGGAGGCTCTGTTCGTAGGCATCCGCAACAGGAGCCCGGGGATCGGGTGCCATCACGCCCCAGACACGGAGCTCCGTCCCCAGCAGTTCGGTGGCGGCAATCGAGGGCCTGATGTTGCGGGCGAGCTTTGCCCCTGCGGGGTCGGACATCGGGCCGTGGATCCACGTGTCCGGCATGTCCCCGCGAACCACGGGCAGCTCCGGTTTTTCTGCAACGATGGCGTCGTAAAAATCGGAAAGATGCCCGACCCGGGCTTTCGCGCCCGGCAGCTTATCCTTCGCCTGCTGCAGGATGGCCCGGACCTCCTCGGGAGTCGGCGGACCGTGGTTGTCCCCCGTCATCATCATGGCGAGCCACGTCTTGTGGGGCCACCCCGGGGGAGGGAGGATGCCGGTGCCATAATCCCCGGCGGAATAGAAGGTCAGAACGCGCGAACCATCCGGCCCCTCCCACCAGAACAGCCGGGGGACTTCTGGGGATCGGCTGGCGGGGTTGCAACCCAGATGAAGAAAATCGACACCCGCGTGTTTGAGCAGGGTGGGGAGAATCCAGGAATGGCTCGGAACATCGGTCATCTTGGCATCGCGCGGAAGCGGTTTTTTATTCGCCCGGGAGATGGCTGAGGAAAAGCCCAGACCCCGGACAAGGTCCTCCGCTTCAAGAAGCTCCGTATGGGTGGTGAATGGCAGGGCATGCAGGGCGAAACGCCCCTCACCGAAAGCCCGCATGATGCTTCCCCGGCGCTCAGGGGTCTGACCGGGCCAGTCATCGAGGATCTTCTTCATGGGCCAGCCCGGCAGAGTCCAGACGAACTGTTGTTCCGGGGGCAGTGTGCGGCTTTCATCGGCCACCTTGAGGGCCTGGTCGATCATCGTGGTCCGGTAGCGCTCGAGGACGTTGGTCGCAAGGTCGGTGTAGCCGATGTCGAAGTGGGTTTTATAGACAATAATCACATCCTGCACCACCGGTGCGGGCGGGGATGACGGTTCCGCCATGGCGTGCCCGGCGAGGCACAACGTGCATCCAAGAAATGCCAAAAGGAGCGAGAGGGGGGATTGTCTTTGCATGGCGAACTCAGTGTTTCAAATTCTGGTTGGAGCCGGAAGTCCTGCGTGCCCTGCCCCTGAACCCGGCGCATGGACCTCGCGGGAACGCAACTGGTTCCGGGACCATGTTGCCCACATTCCACCCCCACAGGCAAGCCTGCCGGGAGACCATCCCATGGAACTGCGGGGTGGTTTGCAGTCGGGGCTTTTCAAGAGTGGGGCCCTTGCCTATGATCTGGTGCATGACGCTCCTCAAGACAGGTCATCGATCCCGCTTACTGGGCACCCCCCTGGCAGGTTTCACTCTTATTGAACTGCTGGTGGTCATTGCCATCATCGCCATCCTGGCCGCGATGCTCCTGCCCGCGCTCTCCTCGGCCAAGGACAAGGCCCAGCAGATCCGGTGCATCAACAACACGCGCCAGCTGGCCACCGCCGCGATCATGTATCAGCAGGACACAGGCCGAAGCCTGGAGTATAATGTGACCGGGGACCTGTGGATGAAGACTCTCGTGGCCTATTCCATGAAGGTTAAGGAAAACCGCTTCTGCCCCGCCGCCGCAAGCCGCGTGCCCGCCCCTCCGGATCCCGTGGCCGGCACCGCTTCCGCACCCTGGCTCTGGAATTCTGATCAGAACCTGCAGGGAAGTTTTTCCATCAACGGCTGGCTCTACTATTGGGACACAAAAAACGGCGGCATCAGCACCTGGGTGTCGGCAGCCAGTCTGCCCAAGTTTTTCCAGAAGGATACCGCAGTCCGCCAGCCCTCCCTGACCCCGTTCTTCTTCGATGCGATCTGGCCCGACACGTGGCCGCAGATCAGTGACCTGCCATCCACCGACCTGTTCCTCGGCAATGTGAACTCGGCCCTGGGCCGTTGCACGATCGCCCGCCATCCGCTCCAGAAAAAGGCGAAGGGCACCACCGGACAGAAACTGCCCGCAGGCATCGATGTCAGCTACGTGGATGGTCACGCCGGAAAGCTCCCCCTGCAGAAGATCAAAAGCGTCATCTGGCACCAGGACTACATCCCCACCGACGATCCCTGGAAGACAACGCCCTGATCCCCTTCGCGGGAAATCGGATAGCACCTCCCGTCTACGCGTGAGAGTGAACGGGGAGGCTGGTCAGCAGCCGCTTGATCTCCCGGATCCGCGCGCCCGGCTCCTTTTTTGTGAGCCGTGGGAATCGGCCGCCCACCATGATGAAATCGTCCCCGCTGCCCAGCATGAGCTTGTCCTCTTTGACCTCGATAGTGTGAATCCGGCGCGGACCGGCCAGCGCCTTCAGCTCCGCCACCTGCAGAAGCAAATCCACAGGAGTCGGGCAGACCCCAAAACGATCCCTCAACTCCTTCTGCAGCGACTGGATCGAATCCTTGTCCGTGGTCTGGGCAATTTTTCGATAAATATCAATCCGTTGCCGGGGATCCGGGATGTATTTCAAAGGGATGTAGGCGGAGGCGGGATGCCCTGCGGGTGCTCCGGCGTGGGACCGGGACTCCTGCTTCCGCCCCCGGGGTTGCGGCTCCTCCTCCCCCGCTTCAGGTGGGGTTTTCGTCCGCGATGGCTGCTGCGGGATGATGTCGAGAGGGCTTTGGGAAAGAAAATCCAGGCGCACCTGAACGTCGATCCTCTGCTGGACTTTCTCCCCCTTCAAAGCGCTCACGCTCTGCTTGAGCAGCTGGCAGTAGAGTTCAAAACCAACGGCGGTGATGTGCCCGCTCTGCTCCGAGCCAAGCAGGTTGCCCGCGCCACGAATTTCGAGGTCACGCATCGCAATTTTGAAACCGCTACCGAGGGTGGAATACTGCTTGATGGCGGAAAGACGCTTGCGCACATCGGCAAGCAGACCCGCATGCCGGGGAAGCAGCAGGTAGGCGTAGGCTTGATGCTTGTAACGTCCCACCCGCCCGCGCAACTGGTAAAGGTCGCTCAGCCCGAACCGGTCCGCACGGTCGATGATGATCGTGTTCGCATTGGGGATGTCGAGCCCGCTCTCGATGATGGTCGTGGAGAGGAGGACATCCGCCTCCCCGTTGATAAACCGGGTCATGACCTCCTCCAGATCGTCCGGGTTCATCTGGCCGTGGCCAACGGCAATGCGGGCCTCCGGGACGAGGTCCCGCAGCTTGGCGCCCATCGTCTCGATCGTCATCACCCGGTTGTGCAGGAAGAACACCTGCCCGCCCCGGTTCAACTCCCGCTTGATCGCATCACGGATCACCCGCTCATCATATTGCACGACGATGGTCTCCACCGGCAGCCGGTCGTGCGGCGGAGTCTGGATGGTGCTCATATCCCTTGCCCCGGTGAGGGCGAGGTAAAGCGTCCGGGGAATCGGGGTGGCGCTGAGGGTGAGCACATCCACCATCTGCCGGAGCATCTTGAACTTCTCCTTGTGCAGGACTCCGAAGCGCTGTTCCTCATCAATGACCACAAGGCCGAGATCCTTGAAGGCAACATCCGGCTGCACCAGGCGGTGTGTGCCAATGACGATGTCCACCGAGCCTGCGGCCAGATCCCGCACCACCGCCTGCTGCTCCCCCCGCGTCCGGTATCGCGAGAGCAGTTCAACGCGCACCGGGTAGTCGGACATGCGCTCGCGGAAGGTGTTGAAGTGCTGCTGCGCCAGCACCGTGGTAGGCACAAGGATGGCGACCTGCTTGCCTTCCATGACGGCCTTGAACGCGGCGCGAATGCCAACCTCGGTTTTTCCGAAGCCCACATCCCCGCAGACCAGCCGGTCCATGGGCTTCGGACGCTCCATGTCCGACTTGGCATCAAGTATCGCCTGCATTTGATCGGGCGTCTCCTCATAGATGAAGGAGCCCTCAAACTCCCGCTGCCACGGCGTGTCCGTCTTGAAAGGGTGCCCCGGCTGTGATTCCCGTGCCGCTTGTATGGAAAGAAGCTCACTGGCCACATCCCGCACCGCCCGCTCCGCCTGGGCCTTGGCCTTCGACCAGCGGGTGCCGCCGAGCGTGTTCAGGGGCGGACGCGCCTTCCCGGTGCCGACATATTTGCCAACCAGGTGGGCCTCGGTCACCGGAACATAGAGCCGGGGCGCGGGCTGGCCCGCCTCCGTCGGGGCATATTCGATGGCCAGGCATTCCTCGCCGGTCTGCGCCGCGCCGGAGGCCCCTCCGACCGCCCTCACCCCCATACCCGCCGGAAGCGCCTGCAAACCCAGGTACCTGCCAATCCCATGCTGCAGATGCACCACATAATCCCCCTCCTCCAATTCCGTGAAATCAATGTCCAACGCCGAGCGAGTGGTCTGTGCGTGGGGCGATTTGAGACGGCGCGGTCGCTGCACACGGTAGCGGCCGAAAATTTCCGCATCCGTGATGACCACAGTCCTCGTTCCGGCATGCAGAAACCCCCGGCTCAATGCACCAAGGTGGGTCGCCGGGCTGATGGATGCCACCCCATCATCTGGAATGTACTCGGCCCAGATCTCCGCAAACCGCTGCCGCTCCCCATCGTTGTTGCAGAACACGTGGACGGCATACTGCTGCCGCAGCCACCGGTGCATCTGCTCGAAGAAACCGCGCCGCTGTGTTTCCGCAACCTGCGGATCGGGTGCGCGCTCCGCCACCGGCCGGAAGGCATCAAGACTCTGGATATCCAGTTGGATGAAGGAGGGGTTCGGCTCCTGAGATCCGACCTCAACCAGCGGGGGGACCCCATCGGCCAGTGACTCCGCCTCCGCCAGCCGGACAACGGCGATGCCCCGGGCTGCAGCGTGGTCCAAAAATGCATGCCACGGAATAAAGAAGGGGGCCCCGGCAGGAATCTGGGAAGCGTATTCGGCAGCCTTCAATTCCAGGTGGTCCGGCTCGCACAGCAGGAGGATTGCCGAAGTCGGCAGGTGATCCAGCAGCGTGGCCAGTTGCGGCTTTTGCTCCGCAGGGAGGGACTCGGCAGCAGCGAACTTCTTTTTCAGCACCCCCAATTCTCCGGCGGGTGGCAGGGCAATCGATTCGATCTGCTCACGGGAAATCTGGGTGAGTGGATCGAACTGGCGCAGGGATTCCAGCTCATCACCGAAAAACTCCAGCCGCACCGGCCAAGGACTGGTGAGCGGGAAGACATCCAGAATTCCGCCCCTCAGGGACAACTCCCCTTTTTGGGTCACCTGAGCCTCAGGTTCGTAGCCCTGCTCCTCCAGCCATTCGACAAGGTCCAGGGGATCCACCCGGAGCCCCTGCGTGAGGTGGCGGGTCCGGGCACGAATTTCCGAGGGGGGATAGGTCAACTCCAGCAACGCCACAACACTGGTCGTCACCACCGGCGCGAGACCTCCCGCCCCAGGCTGAAGTTCCCCGGACGACAAAGCCAATCCAAGTTTTACGAGGGTCTCCAATCGCTCACTGATGACGTCCAGATGCGGCAGGCGCGAATCATGCGGAACGATCTCCCAGGAGGGATAGAACATCGGGCGCTGCGGCGGCATCGAAGCCGCAGCTGACCCGCCATCCAGGCTCATCCACGTGCTGATGTCCTGATGCACGGTCTCCTGGGCCTTGAGATTTTCCGAAACCACCAAGATTGGCCGGTCGGGGAAGGTCCCACGCAGCCAGGCCACGAGAAACGGCTGTGCCCCGGCGGCAACCCCCATGCAGGAGGAAGGCAAAGCACTGCCCTGCCCCAGACGCCGCACCAGATCCTGCGCGGCGGGAGCATTACACATACGAGCAAACAAATTGCCTGCCGCGTCGGGCTCTGTGGTTTGCGCCAAGCTGCATGAACCTCAATCGAAAAGGCCGGTGCGTCAATGATAGAGTTCGCGCAAGTATTCCCATGCGGGACGCGATTCGGCCGAAAGTTAGGGCGAGCTATCGGTTTTGCGCCGCGCCGGTCATGGGCACAAAGCGAACCGGAAGAACTGACTTTTGAAGAAGGGCTCCCCCTTGCTTTGTAAGGAGCAGCAACTCCTGATGACCGTCCGGACCAACCGGAATAACCATCCGCCCCCCTTCCCTGAGTTGCTCCACCAGTGCTGCGGGAATCCGCTCGGGTGCACAGGCTACGATCACGGCATCAAATGGTGCCATCTCAGGCCACCCGAAAGACCCATCCCCCACCCGCACATGGACATTTCTGCAGCCGAGACGGATCAGATCGCGCACAGCACCAATGGCCAGCGCTTCCACGATTTCGACAGAGTAAACCTGCTCCACGAGCCGCGAAAGAACTGCTGCCTGGTAACCGCATCCACAGCCGATCTCAAGCACACGGTCCGTCGGACGGGGTTGGATCAGCTCCGTCATCAGCGCCACAATGTAGGGCTGGGATATCGTCTGCCCGTGCCCGATCGGCAGGGCACGATCCTCGTAGGCGTGCAACCGGCACGCCTCAGGCACAAACTCGTGCCGGGGCACCTCTCTCATCGCCGTGAGCACCCGTGGATCGGAAATACGACGCCCTGAACCAGTCAATTGCTCGATGGGAATCCGCTGGGGAGTATCTGGTGTGGGAATCATGCAGCAGGGTAGGGCCGCCAGGCAGGCACCCTGCCGACGGGTCCCCTTTTCCGGTCAAAATTCCCGTGCATGATTCAACCATGCCATCCTGACTGCGAAATGCAAACTTTCAAACACCCCGGGCGGCCGCGTATCACCACGCTGCGATCGTGCCCGATAGGGATGCCCCTGCCGGGTGGGTGTAACAGCTTCTCCGACGCTTTGCTTGTTAGGACGCTCAACCAGCTTATCCCACAGCTCAAAATCGAATTTTCAGGATGTATCGGGGGTAACCGCAAGTTTTGTCTCCCTTCCTTCGTTGAAAGAACTTGCCGGGCGGCTTCCGAAGTGGACACTTGGAACAAAATACACCTGAAACAAAAGCGATTCTCCCCAAAGCGCGCGGAAGCCGGATAGCAGGTTCCCATGCGTTTATATCTGGTTAACTATCAGCGACTAAAAACCGGCAGAAATGGAGGATTTCGGGGGGGCGAACATGACTTCAGTTATATGGGCCCGTCCATGAAAGGATTTTACGAGAGCCAAATCGGGCGGCGGCGGAATGCGGCGGCGATTCGCCTGATCAACCTGATTTACAACATGGCCCGTCAGGAACAGATCGTTCAGTTGGAGTTGTTGCCACGGAACACCGCCTGAAAAGCAAAGTTGAATTCAGAAACGACCGAAATCCAAACAATCTCGAGCAATTAATAGTCAATCAAACACCAGCAAGAGGATCCGCCATGAAAACCACAGCACCAAAAACTGAACCATCACCATTAACCCGACTCCGGAATGCAGTTTTCGGAGGTTCCTGTGAAACAATAATTCCAAGCCGTATCCATCTCGTGATCCGCTCCTGGCTGGCCAGGGGAACACACTTCGTGACTTCGGTGACTGGCGCTCACGCACTGCTGACACTCATGGCCAGTCTGGCGCTGACGGGTATTTCAAACGCCGCGATCCTCGCTTACGAGCCTTTTAACTACCCGTTGGGAGCCATAAATAATGGTGCCGTCAGCACGGCCACAGGCACCCCCACCGCGACCACCGGCGGTGGGTTCTCAGGCACATGGTTTGCGGGTGGAGCGGGAACAACTGTTGTCGGCGGACTGACCTATCCCGGCCTGCAGACGGACAATAGTGCCTTGCAGTGGAGCACGTCCGTTCCTTACCAGGGAGAAAATCTGGCCACCGCCATCCTCCCCGCCACCACTCCCACGGTTTATGTAAGTTTTCTATACAACGCCCCCTCCTACACGGCCAACAAAACTGGTTTCGCCGTGGATAACGGTGCCGGTCAAAACAAAGGTTATTACATGGGCATGACCGCCCCCGGGACTTTTGGTGTGGCCACGGTCGTCAACGGCAGCGGGACAGTTCTGGGAACTGCTGCGGGCACCATCAGCTTTGGCACGACTTATTTCATCGTTGTAAAATTCGATAAAGATTCCGGGGGAACATATTACAAGAGCGGGAGTATCTGGATCAATCCGGCACCGGGCGGTTCGCAGCCAGCGGCCAGTGGAACATTTACCGGGACTTACACAGATATGAATAAAATTGCCGACTTCCTTACAGCGTTGGGTGGATCCACTGTGATAACCGATGAGATTCGTTTCGGCACCACTTGGGCCGATGTGACGCCGGCATCCGGTGCCACCCCGCCCGCGACTCCGACAGGTTTGCGGGTGGCTTCCTCTGGAGCAAATTCCGTCACCTTGATCTGGAACCCCAGCACCGGCAGTCCGGCCAGCTACAACGTGAAGCGGGCAACCACCAGCGGCGGGACATACGCAACCATTGGCACCAGCACTGCCCCCACGGTGACTTTCACCGATTCAGTGACCGGTGGCGCGACCTACTTCTATGAGGTGTCGGCGGTGAATGCGGGTGGCGAGAGCGCCAACAGTTCGTTTGTCTCCGCCACTCCCACCCTCGGAGTGCCCTCCGCCCCCACCGGCTTGTCGGCAACGCCGGGAAACAATCAGGTCGCTTTGTCCTGGACCGCTCCAACGGTCGGCAGTCCGACCAGTTACAAAGTCCTGCGCGGGACAGTCCCGGGTGCTTATACCGTTACCAATTCCACCGCCTCAACCAGTTATATCGATCCCACTGCGGCCAATGGAACCTCCTATTTTTATGTCGTGCGGGCCGTCAATGCGATTGGCGCCAGTGCCAACTCCTCCGAAGTAACCGCCACCCCCGCCGCACCCCGTCCCATCGCTGCTTACGAGCCGTTCAATTATGCGGCGCTTGCCAACGGTGATGCCACCACGGCCAGCGGATTCACCGGCAATTGGACCATCGGGGGCACCGTGACTCTGGACAGTGGGATGACCTATTTTAACCTGCCAACGGCCAATAAGGCGTTCCGCCAGGCCCCGGTAAACCGGTCTCAAGTTTCTCTCTTAAACCCGCTCTCCATTGGAACGGTGTATGTGAGCTTTCTATTCAATCAACTCGGTGATAATGGTGGAAACTTTAACGGCGTTTACTTCCCCGGCAATGGTGCCAGCAGCCTCTTCTGCGGCTTTGGTGTGTTCGGCGGCTTTACTGCCACCGCCGGAAAGTTTGGTCTGGGTTCGGTTCCCACCACGGGTGGTGCTTCGGGAGGATCCAACTTTGCCAGCAAGAGCGGCGGCGTGAATTATAATCAAGTGCATCTCGCCGTATTGAAAATTGATTTCAACACTTCGGGCGCCAACGATACGCTCAGTCTTTGGATTGACCCCCCGGCCGGCACGGACGCGCCAGGCACCCCCGCCGATATGACCTACAACTCCTTCGATGTCGGAACAATCTCCGGAATGGGGCTCAATTTCCAGGGTGGGGGTGCGGCTGATCTAGCGGACGAATTCCGGATTGGCTCCTCCTACGGCCAGGTGGTCGGATCCACCACCGGCGCCACGGTTCCCTCAACCCTTGAACTCTCCGTCCTGCGAGGCAACGTGCTGAGCTGGAGTGCTCTTGCCACGAATTCCTATCAACCCCAGAGTTCCCCTGACAACAGCAATTGGACCGACCTGGGCGGCCTCCTGAGCGGCTCAGCAGTGTCCTCGGCCTTTGACCCCATGCCGGGGGCGGATTTCTATCAGGTTCTCGAAATCCCCCCCGTTATTGTCGAAGAAGTCCAGAATGGCGACTTCGAGACAGACAATGGCACCACATCTGAGAGCTCCAATTGGGGACCGCCACTCCTCGGGACTCAACCCCCGACCCGGATCACCACCGATTTCCACAGTGGAACCGCCTGCGAGTCTCTCTATGTGACCAACGCCACCGCCATGGCCCAGACCTCCATACTCGAACAAAATGTGGCCAATCAGGGCAGCGCGGCCATTATCCCCGGAAATACCTACAACTTCTCCTTCTGGGCAAAAAAGCTCCCCGAGAACGGTGTCCACTTTCAACAGTATAAAGCAGTATGGCTGGATCAAGTCGGGAACATCCTCGGTGTTCTGGGCGGAGCCTCGGACTGGGTTCACTTCAACCCGGGGACCAGTTGGACCCAATTCAGCGTCAGCCCATCGGTGGCTCCCGCCGACGCCACCAGCGTTCTGGTTCAGTTCTTCGTCGCCACTGGCGCGGATGTGGCTGATTTTGGCGGAGATTTGATTGATGACGTGTCGCTGACCACCACCTCGCCTACAGGAACTCCGGCTGTCATCCCGTCCACGGTCAACCAGGGTGCGGTTTTCACCGCGATCATCAGGACCAACGGAGTGACGGCGACCGAGGCGACGGGCAAGGTCACTTTCAAGACCAACAATGTGGTTCTGAGCACCGGGACCGTAACGTTCGGATCGGCAGAGAGCACCTCGACCATCGTCCCGGCCAACTACACGCTCACCGCCATCTACTCAGGCGACGTCACCTACCTCCCGAGCACAACCACCCTCGTGGTGGGGAACGGAGTCAACACGACTCCCACAACCCTTGTCCCGGGCGTGTCGGGCAACCGGCTCACGCTCTCATGGCCGGCCGATCACACCGGGTGGAAATTGCAATCGCAGACCAACAGCCTCGCGACAGGTATCACCGGCACTTGGAAAGACGTGACCGGTTCGACTGCTACAAACACGATGACCTTCACCATCGATCAGGCGAATCCGACCGTGTTCTACCGGCTCATTTACCCGTGATCAATGTCCTGGACCGTAAGGTCATTCCATGGACGGGTCTGTTTCAAGAGACAGGTCCGTCCTGAATGCCAAACACGTCCACGATACCCCTGCGAAAGTTCAGCAAAGGTTCCTGCCGGGAGTGACCGCATTTGTCACACCCCATCCGTATAATCACGCGCATGAAATCAAAACAACCCGTCAAACAGAAGAAGTCAGTCGAACCGTCCCCGGAGGAAACAGTCATCATCGCGAAACAGATACGTGTGGTGCAGGTGATGTTCAGCAAAGTCCTGACCCGCCAGTTGGAAAACGCAGATGGGAGCCTGCTCGGCTGCATCCAGCACGTTTTCAGGGTCTGGCAACAGTTGCTCATCGAGCGCGGGGTGGACACGAGTGAACACTTCGACGTTGAGGACGGCGAAATTCTCAACTCCCTCAAGGACCCCCTCACCCACATCATCAGGGTGGTTGCGCGTTATCACAAACTGTTCACCGAGGCTGTCGAGGACGATCTGGTGGTCCGCCATTTCCTGAAGGTCGCGATCCTCAGGAAGGACAAGGCTCGGGCCAAAACGCAGGTGAACCGGCTGCTCGAGGGCAAAGTCTGGGCCTGATCGACCGGCGATTATTCGTTGAGACCCCAGAAACGAAGTTCCGGAGGTCCCTGCCAGGTGTTTGCGAGGCTCCGGTGTTGGGATTGGTTCTCCACTCCGGAGCCCGCTGTCGCCCGGGATGCTCCTCCCTGCGCCCCGCCACCGTTGGACTCGATGAATGGAACCTCGCCGAGGGCAAAGTCCATTCCCTTTCGTTCTGCAAGCCGCTTCAGCCATGCCAGAAACGCTTGAATGGAAGGTGCGCTTTCCGACACTCCGCCACGAAGAGCCAGAAGGAGGCACGGGCCGCAGGTGGGGTCGGGCCATGTCTCAGCCCAGAACCTGAAGAACGGGGAGCAGGCATAGGAGTAGTCCACCGGGACAAGGATCATCTCCGAAGTGGCTATATCCCGCATGGCTTGGACCTGCATCTCCGGCCAGCTCAGGATGTCCAGCCTCCAGGGTCTGGGATCGAGTGTGTCCTTTTCACCAGCCGCCTGTAGTGCTCTCTGCACCGATTTGACCAGATACGCCCCGGCCTGCGCATCCGGATAAAACACGGTGACGATCATCTTCCGGGAAACTTCGGTTTCCACCGGAGCGGTATCCTGTCTTACAGTTGCTGTCATGGGCATCCTCCTGTACATGCAGATGGCTGTTCAGCGTTTCCAAACCCACCGGAAAATCCGGGCGTCGCCCGACAACTCCTTGACTCAACCTCCACAAGTTTCAGAGTTAACATTACACATGTGGACACATCGCGCCAGTGGTCTTTTCTTATGGAACGAAGATTTTGAAGCCTTGACATTCCACCCTTACACCCCGGGACACCCGAAACCTGCCGCCCGGGCAGGCTATTTGGCTGCCGCAGCTGCAGGGGCGTTTGTGCCGGCGGCAGCCGGAGGCGCGTTGGTGGATGGGGCAGCAGTGGGGGCTTCTGCGGGCAGCCCGTGGATGGTTCTCAACACGGCGCGCATCTCAATGGGAACTCCCTGTTCAGTGTCCATCAAGCGCGTGAACACCTCGCGGTCCATCTCCTCAAAAGTGGACATGGCGATCGCCTCACCACGGGATTTGGTCTTGCTCTCGTAGGTGGCAAGAACCTGGCGTGCAAGGAGTTTGTAACCGGCGGCCCGCTCATCCTCGCCAATGGCCTCACTGCCGTAGGCATTCACGATGAGACCCTCGATCACTGATTTCACACGGTCACGAGACATGGTCTCGGACACATCCTCCTGGACCCGGGCCACGGCATACTGTTCAACGGTTAGGGTTGCAGGAAGGGAGGTGGGAATACCATCGAGAACATTCTTCTCAGGATACTTTTTGGCCATGTAATTCCACCAGAACTTTGCATCCGCCGCCCGGTTGTGGTTGTAGAGAAAATAGACGGCATCCCGAAGGAAATTACGATGGGCGCGAAGGATGTGCTCCCGGTTGTTGGCATCCTCCTCTGAGGCATCCTCATAGGCGGAGCTGACCTTTGGAATAATCGCCAGGTTGGGACCGAACTCAAAGCGCTTTGCGAACGGGTTCGAGACGAGTTTGCCACGCTGAAAAGCCATCTGCATCGATTGATAGACCACGCGGTGGAGGGTGATCAGGTCGTCCTGCTTGATCTTGGCAGGATTTTTCTGTGCCTGTTCCAGACCCAGCCATGCCCAATAAATCGCGTGGGCCTCAGGCAGCCTCCACTCCAGCGGCCCGTATTTTTGATCAACCTCCTTCATGACCTCCGGCTTCATCTTGTACTTTTCCCGGAGGATTTTCGACCGGTTGGTCTGGTCGGCGGTGGTGGGATGGATGAGGTCGTCCAGATTCGGATTCTTTTTGTCAAACACCACGGCCATCTCGTTGGCCCACTGCTGTTTGTAATACATGTTACCGTCATCGAGATTCTGCCCCATCTTGTGCTGGAAGAACCAGCCAAGCTCCCGGTAGATCAGCATCTCATTGGGATTCCAGCGGAGGCCATCATCCCGCAGGAGCATGATCCCCCGCTCCACCCAGCGCCAGCGGTCCGGATAATCCTTGAATTTGACGGAGATGTTGTAGGCCATGTTCCATGCCTGAACGAGCCAGACCTGCACGAAGTGCGGTTCGAGCTTCGTGATCCAGTCAGCGAGCTGCACCATCTCGAAGAACTTGTCCTCTTCCTGAAGATCGTTGGCACGGATCCAAAGGGCATTGGAAATGAGCCCCCGGAAGCCACCGAGGGCCACGGTGGTAAAGGCAAGCACCGGGGGTGCGTTCTCAAGCGGCTGCAGCCGGGTGAGGCCCAACTTGTCGCGATCGGCATTGAGCGAGAGTTGCACACGCGATGATCCAACAAGCAGGCACGCGGCCAGCAGCAGCAACAATCCTTTTTTGAGGTTCGAGCTCACTGGTTTCCTTGGGCAGTGGCAAGTTCACGCCGGTTCAAAATCAGGATCCCTCCCAGGGCAAATGTCCCTCCCATCCCTAGAACGATCTGTGCGAATGCCCGGCCCAGATCTCCCCATGTGATGCTGCGGCCCGTGCTGAGCGCCTCCACAGGGGAGAATTCCTTCACCATGTTCACCAGCTTGAGCGTGGCCTTGAACATCGGGATGACGATGACATCGGCCGGGGAGGATCCACTCGTCCCCTTCTCCGAGTCGTAATCCGCGATGGTTCCCTGGGTCACGGCATTTGAGATGGTGCCGGTCGAAAGACTGATCGCCAGAAGGCTGAGCGAGAAAAACGCAGCCACCGGGAAGGAAAGGAGGCTGGCGGAGGCCAGTCCAATCGCACACAGGAGGGCCATCCAGCAGAAGATGATTCCGAGGCCCCGGACATAATTCATCAGGAAACCGCCCTCCCGGTAGAGAATCTCCATGCCATCCTCCAGCGGGAACAGGAGTGTGGCATCGTTCGAGTTGATGAATGCGAAGGTGAGCACCCCGTTTTCATCAATCAGATTCGGGGGAATCTGGAATTCATGGAAGGTATCGGGCGCCAGGCTCATGGGACCGGCACGATACATCTGGGTTTTCTGGGGAAGTCCAAACTGCCAGAGGGCGTCGAAGGTGCCGGATACGCTTTTTTGGGCCGAGTTGAACTTGACCCGGACGTAGAGCGGCTGGTCCTTCAGATGGGCGGCGGCGGCACCGAGGTTGATCTCCCAGGGACGAAACGCTCCAGGGGGAACGACCTGCAGTTCAGCCTTCACCTGTTCCCGGATCTGTTTGCGAACCTCGACCATGTCAACACGGTCGGCCGGATATTTCTGAACCCGTTCAATGAGAAGCTTCTCGGTTTGCTCGTTGATCTCCTTGTCGAAGCTGCGCTCCCGGGCGGAGCCACGGGAAACGAGAACCTCGTTGCGAAGGATGGCCTGCTCCGCGGCTGGAAGCCGGGTGGCCCGCCATTGGAGCAGGAGGTAAACACTGGAACCGGAGATGACCAGAAGAGCCGCGTTGAGGGTCATCAGGCCGACCCATTTGCCAACCCATATCTGCCAGCGGGCAACCGGCTTTGTGGCGATCATCTGAATCTGGCACTCCTCAATATCCCGCGCGAGGGTTCCGCAAGCCAGCCAGAGGGTGGAAAGTCCCAGCAGCGTGGCGATGATGCCCAGGGTGTAGGTCAGCAGGATCTGCGTGAAGCCCCGCGCTGTGCCGTCATCCTTGATCAGCATCGGCAACAGGACAACCGTCGCAAGGAGCAGGCTGGAGATGACGAGGAACAGGCGGAACCGCAGGGCGGCCTTCCACGTCAGCAATGCTATAGCTAAGACACGTTGCATGAGGCGGTTACTTTTCCTGATTGCCCATGAGCGAGGACAACCGCTCATTGGCCTTGTCCAGATCCGCCGCTTTCGCTGGGGTGGGGGCCGGAGCCGGGGTCTGGGTCTGTGCCTGTGTCAGGGCTGCGAGTCTTGCCTGATCAACCGCCGGAGCAGCGGGGGCCGGAGCCTCAGTAACGGCAACGGACGGAGTCGCCCCCGTGAGCCGCTCCAGCAGTTTGTCGGCCGACGGGGCGGACGATTCCGAACCCCTGAGGTATGCCGCAACCTGGGAACCCGATGTGGCGCCCGAGGTTTCAGCAGAGGCCTTCCGGGCCTTCTGCACCACCTCCAAAAAGTAGCTTTCCAGATTCTGGGAGGGCGCATCGACCCGAACCTTGTCCTCGGCCACATCGCGCCTCAGAATTTCCAGAACCTTCTCCATCGTCTCACGCTTGAGAACCGGTGTGGTGATCTGGATGGCGTCCGGCCTTGCGAGCAGGTCCTTCAATGGGCCCATCGCCTGGATCCGTCCACCGTAATAAATCACAACACGATCACAGACATCCTGAACATCCGACAGCAGGTGGCTGCTCAAAATAACGGTCTTCCCGCGGCGGGCCAGGGCCAGAATCAGATCCTTGACCTCCCGGCAACCGATGGGGTCGAGTCCGGAGGTGGGCTCGTCCAGAATCACGAGGTCCGGATCATTGATAAGCGCCTGCGCCAGCCCGATCCGGCGCTGCATGCCTTTCGAAAACTCGCCAACGGCCCGCAGATGGGCCTGGCTCAGCCCCACCATCTCCAGCAGCTGCTCTGCCCGGTTCTGACGGTCCGCCTTGTCCAGTTCGAACAGATTTCCGAAGAAGTGGAGGGTCTCCCGCGAGTTGAGGTAGCGGTAGAGATAGGATTCTTCAGGCAGGTAGCCAATCCGGGCCTTGGTGGCAACATGCCTCGGGGAATGCCCGAACACCTCAATGTTTCCCTTGGTGGGATAAAGCAACCCCAGCAGAAGCTTCACGGTGGTGGACTTGCCGGATCCGTTCGGCCCGAGCAGGCCGAAGACCTCGCCCCGCCTGACTTCAAAATCCACATTGTCCACCGCGCGGGCTTTGGGCCGGCCCCAGAAGTCCTTGAAGACCTTCGTCAGGCCGCGGACGGTGACGATCGCCTCGGCGGATGATGCGGCGGAAGCGGTCTGCGGTGCTACCTGTTCAGAGGCGTTCATAGTCGATGGCAGGTCGGGGTTTGCTCAGGCTGCGGGAGCGGGAGCATGGCTATGGGCTGCATGGGATGCGGAATGGCCGGTCTCCTGCGCGGGCTGGGCCGGGGCATAATGCTCCAGATCCTCACCCTTGCGGACCAGTCGCGCACTGTTGAAAACGACGATCAGGGACCCCCCTGTGTGCATCGCTGCGGCCAGCACCGGGTTGACATAACCCAGGGCTGAGAAGGTCATTCCCCCGATGATGAAGGCGAGACCAAAAAGGAAGTTCTGGTTGATGACGGTGCGGGTGCTGCGGGAGAGCTGGATCAGGAACGGCAGGCGGCGAAGGTCGTTGTTCATCAACGCGATGGTTGCGCTATGGATGGCAACCTCGCTCCCGGCTGCCCCCATCGCGATGCCGATATCGCCGGCAGCCAGAGCCGGAGCGTCGTTCACACCGTCGCCCACGACGGCGACCTTGTATCCCTTGGCGCGAACGGCACGGACAAACTCCACCTTGTTCTGGGGAAGGCAATCCCCCTGGGCTTCCTCACAACCAATCTCCCGTGCGACGCGTGTCGCCACTGGTTGGCGGTCACCTGAGACCATGGCGATCCGCCTGACTCCTGAATCCTTGAGTTCCGCCAGCGCAACTTTCGCCTCGGTGCGGGTCTTGTCCTGCAGCCCCACCCAGCCAATGCAACTGCCGTTTCGGGCAACAAAGATCAGGCTCCATCCCTCGGTCTCATTCAAATCAACCGATTTGGTGAAATCATCAGCCACTCCGTTGTCCTTGAGCCACTGGGCACGGCCTACGAGGATGGCCTGACCATCCACGCTCGCCTTGATGCCCCGCCCGGCTGCTTCCGAGAAGTCCTTCGGCTCCACCATCGGCACACCGTATTCGCGGGAACATTGGGCCAGTGCCTTCGCCGTCGGATGGTTGCTGTATTTCTCAGCCGAGGCGGCCACTCCCAGGAGTTCAGCCGGTTTCGTCTGCCCAATCGGGAAGAGACGGCTCACGGCAAGTTCACCGGTGGTGAGGGTGCCGGTTTTGTCGAAGACAAATGCGTTGATCTTGGATGCGGCCTCAATGTCAGCCACGTTTTTGATCAGGATCCCAAGCCGAGCGGCAGCGGAAAGCGCAGCCACCATGGCGGTGGGCGTCGCGAGAATGAAAGCGCAAGGGCAGCTGAAAATGACCACTGAAATCACGTTCTCAAGCCGGCGGGTGAACGCCCACACCAGCGCCGCAATGACCAGCACGAGCGGGGTGTAGAAGCCCATGTATTGGTCCACAATCTTCATGATCGGCAGCTTGGTCTTCTCAGCGGCGAGGATCAGCTCCCGCACACGGCCAAGGGTCGTGTCCTGCCCGGCCCGACTCACCTTGATCTCAAGCACTCCCGTCAGATTCTGCGTTCCGGCAAAGACCTCATCCCCGGGCTTCTTGTCCACAGGCAGTGATTCACCGGTGATGGTGGCCTGATTGAAGGACCCCTGACCGCTGGTGATGAGACCATCAGCAGCAACGTTGTCCCCGGGACGCACCCGGATGAGGTCCCCGATGGCCAGATCCTTCGCTGCAACCTCTTCCTCCCGGCCACCGGCGATGATGCGGCGGGCCTTGGTGGGGGTCAACTTGATGAGGGACTCGATGGAGGCGCGGGCCCCCTCTGCCGTGCGTGCCTCGATGATCTCACCGATCAGCATGAAAAAGGCAACCACTCCAGCGGTTTTGTAATCACCCGTTGCAAAGGCGGCCAGAACAGCGATCGCCACAAGTTCGTTGATGCTCAGGATGCCCTTCCGGATGTCCTTGACCGCAGTGTAAACAATGGGGTAGCCGAGGACGATCGAGCCGATCATGGCACTGGCACTGGCGACCGTCTGGCCGTAGTCGAACAGCCAGTCCACCACAAAGGCGTTGAACACGAACACAACGCCAACGAGGGTCTGCCAGAGTTTGACCGGCGCATGTTCATGGTCGTGACCGCAGGAACAGGAGGGCCCATGGTCATGTCCATGATCGTGACCGTGGTCATGATCCTTGGCTTCGTGGCTTAGGAGGGAGGTGACTTGCATGATATTTTTGTCCGGGGACCGGGATGGCCGGATTATTTGTTTTCTTCAGAGCGGACTTTTGGAGGTTCACGGTTCAACAGAAGGCGCAATTCCTTTGGCCTGCCATCACCACTCTCAGTCAGGAAAATCTTGTCCTGCACGTTCGTGAGTGAACGGCCGAGCGTTTCGCTGAGCCGCTGTTGGACAAAGAGTGTTGGGTTCTGCTGGTATTGGGGAAGGATGTCGCGGAAACGCTCAGCCTGCCCTGCCATGTCGTTGACAAGACGGGAGCGGTCCGATTCAGCCGTGTCCTTGCGGGATTGGGAGTCGGCACTGGCCTTGCTCAAAACCTGATTCTCGTAACTGCGGGACTCGTTCAAGACCCGGCTGCGGTTCACTTCAGCCTTGAGGACGTTCGCAAACGCCTCCTTGAGCTGGCGCGGCGGTATGCTCTGAACCGAGCACTGCTCCACGGTCACGCCAAGATTCTGCTGGGTGATGAGTTCCGTGGCGCGGCGGCGGACCGCCTCGTTGAAGCCGATCACATCCCGTGTGATGATGTCATCCACCGGATACCGGGCGGCGGCCCAGATCAGGGAATTATCCACAGCGCTCTGAATGGCGTTGGATGCATTCAGGAAGCCGAAAACGTAGCGCACCGGATCGTGGATGTGATAGGTCAGCGTTGCACGGGCATGGGCGATGTTCCCATCAGCCGTCAGCAGATAACCATCAACCATCGGACTGAGGGATGGACCCGCCCCCATCTCCGTTCCGGCCAGTTCCATCTCCGGCGTGGTGGCATACCAGCCCACGGTTGAGGTGACCTTCTGGATGCCACTGATGGAGACCTTCACATATTCATCAATGGGATAGGGCATCGACCAGTGGAAGCCGGGCCCGAGAAGAGCCTTCTCCCCATCCCCAACCGGCTTGCCAAGGCGCAGAATAATGGCCCGCTCCTGTGGTCCAACCGTGAAAATTCCGGACCCCAGAAAAACACAGACGAGAATCCCGGTGACGATCTTGACGATGACAAAGCTGCTGCGCAGCGTCTCTGCGAGCGCCTGGGACCCGGCATCAATCGACTGCTCCGCACCGTGCGGTGCGTCCGGCTCGTCATGATGGTGGTGATGAGGATGTGGATCGCTCATGATGCTATTTGTTCAGCAGGCTGGTGGACACTCCACGGAACAGGTCGAACGGAGGGGTGTGCTGGTCGAAGATCAAAATGGTGCGCTCCTTCAGCGATCCCTCCAGTGCGGTGAGCCGGAAGATGAAGTTCGCCAATTCCGGATTCTGCTGGAAGACTGCCAGGGAACGGGCTGCCTCGGCCTCTCCCTTGCCACGGATCTGGGTGGCCTGACCTTCGGCATTTGCCATCAGCTCGGCAGCCTTGCGGTCGGCTTCGGAACGGATCTTCTGGGCCTCAGCCTCTCCCTCGAATTGGGACTTGCTGATCAACACCTGACGCTCGGAGGTCATCCGTTCAAAAACCGATTGGGTGACGCTCTCAGGAAGGCCCAGCTTCTTGATTCCAAGGAATTCAACCTCAAGCCCGTAATTGTTCTCGCGGACCTGGGATTGGATGGTGTCGAGGATTTCCTTTTCGATGGCGACGAACTTGTTCTCGCCGCTGGTGCTCAGGAAATCGGCCAGCGGATGCTTGCCGATGACGGCACTCTTGGCGTTGCCGAGCAACCGCTCCAGAACCCGCTCAGCCTCATTGATGGGGTCGGATGTCCCGGCGAACTTCGGGAAAAAGGCCTTCGGCTCGGTGATCTTCCAGCCAACATAGACGGAGGTCAGCAGGTTGAAGCTGTCCCTGGTGAGACCTTCCGTGAATTTGTCCTCGAAATTCTGCACCCGCTGGTCGAACCGGTGCACCTTTTGAATCGGCCACGGCCACTTCACATACCAGGTGGGGTCCTTGATGTCGCGGGTGGGATTGCCAAAAGTTGTCACCACCACAACTTCCGTCTGACGCACCTGAAAAACAAACAGGAGCAATCCGAAGATGAGGATCAGCAACAGGCCGATGATGAGGGTCAATGGATTTTGTTTCATTGGGTAAAATCAGTTATTTCTTGGGGGTGGGAACGGCGAGGGTGTTCAGCAGATCCTCTCGGATCTTGTCTTGCAGATCGAAAGTGACGACATCCTGCGTGTTGCTGGTGAGCAGAATATACTTCCGCGCACCGGCAGTGGAGCGGGCAAAAGTGCGGAGATATTCACGTTGCGCATAAACGGAGGGGGCGGCCTGAAACGCAGGAATCTGGTTGGTGAAGAGGGCGGCACGTGAGACTGCGGCGATCTTCGCAGAGACACTGTCGGAGGTGGCGCGGTTGATGACGGCCACTGCCTGAGCCCCGGCCAGCGCGTTGGTGCGGATGGCGTCAGCCTCCGCTGCCAGCACCCGGGCCCGCCGGGTCTGCTCGGCACTGATCACCTTCTGGTAATCCGGTGCCACCTTGACTGGCGGGTGCAGGTCCTGCAGTCCCACCGAGACAATTCTGGCGCCCATCCCTAGGTCGTTGGCAGCCTGCTGGATCTGCTCCCTGAGCTGGGTGGAGGCTTCCAGCCGACCAACGGACATCAGATGGTTCATGTCAGCCCCGGCAAGGAACCGGACCACCTCGCGGCATGCCATGTGCTGCAAAAGCGAGGGGGCATCCTCATTCTTGTAAGCCCAGGCAGTCAGGTTGGTGATCTGGTATTGCACCGGGATGCTCACCGTCAAAAGACTCACGGGCGGCGTCCGCTTGTTGCCATCCGCCGAGGAGGCGTTCAATGAAGCCACATCGCGGTTGGCCACAAGGAAATTCTCCTCCTTGGTATGGGCCACCGTCCAGAGAACCACCTTTTCCTTCTCCTTTTCCGGATCAGGACTGAAGCCGACGTTGAAGCTCTGAATCTGTTCCGTGCGGTAGCGATAGACAATGTCAATGGGATAGGGCCATTTCAGATGCGCCCCGGGTCCCAGCAGCGACCGGCCTTCGGCCCGCTTGCCAAAATGCTCCAGCAACCCCTGCTCTCCGGCATCGATAAACACGACGCAGGTCGAGAGCAGCAGCGCGCCAAGTTGCATGAGCAGCAGCCAGCCCAGCGCCCGCTCAAAGAATTTGTAGAACCAGGTCTCCGAAACCTTGAATCCGAACTGGTAATCCAGTGCCTGAGCAGCCGTGGTGACCAGACCCTCCGGCTGACCCAGCAGCCCGACGAGGCGGCTTTCATACAGGGGCCGCGTCACCTTCCCCTTCATGCGCGGGCGGTAAATCTCGAGAACGAGCTGGATGACGGTCTCAGCCGAGACCAGGGCCAGAAGTCCGCAAAACACATAGGCGACATACAGGTCCGCCCTGGCAAAACCGGCCTGCACCCCCGCGATTCCCATCGTCACACCAAAGCAGACATAGGCTGCCAGAAGCAGGTAGCTCGCCCCGGGGCGCAGCAGGCGCTGATTCTCCAACCGTGCAACCGCACTCGAGAACCGCCCCATCATGAACAGGATCAGGGAAAACAGGGCAAACATCGCCAACGTCATCGTCGGTTGACCGAGCGGTTTGGATTGGACGGTCAGGTCCGATATCCAGCGCAAGAGCAACCACGCACCACCCGCCTGCAGCAGACCCAGCACCACCGTGAAGACCGGCACGAAAAACCGTTCAAACTGCTCCCGGGACCTCTGGGCCGGAAACAACCCCGACTCCTTGTTCTCGAACAGGCCCGAACCGCCCCGGCTCCGGGACATTTCGTCAAATTCCAGCTTCTCAAGGCGCTCGCTCTCCTCAAGCCGCATCTGGAACCAGCTCACCGCCGCCACCAGCAGGCTGATGCCGAGAAACAGCACGCTCACCTGACCCGCCATTGAATTGCCAAAACGGGCCACTGCGAAGGCTGTCACCCCCGCCGCCAGAAGGGTCAGCAGGTTGATCAGCCCGTTTTTCTGTAGATTTCGTTCCATGAAAAGTTCCGGTTTAACTCAACTCCCGCTCTTCGAAAAGTGCCACCGCCACCGCCAGTGCCGCCCCCACGTAGGCCACCATGTAACCAAGCGCCTTGGCCACATAATCCCAATGAAAAGTGGACTTGCCCGATTCCAACGCATCCGCCAGCCAGAACAGCTGCCAGTTCGGCGTCATCGCATAAAGAACCGAGGCCCACCAGGAGCCACCCGCCGCAGGCCGCCCAAAAAGGTAATCGGACATCGTCCCCACCAGGAAAAAGGCGGAACAGACGGCCAGCGTCGGAATCATGTCCAGACGCGTCGAACAGGCAAGGGCCAACCCTGCCACTATCCACATGGCAAAAAGGATCAGAATACCGGCCGGAATCATTCTCCAGTCCACCCCGGTGCCAAACGCATGGCTCTGGGCATCCTTGTCGAAGAAATTGATCCCGATGAAGGCCACGGTCACGGTGATCACCAGGCAAAACAGGGTGTCGGAAACGAACGGGCGACGCAGAAAGAAGTTGCTGAAGCCCCCCATGCCATAGGCGATGAGGATTCCCAGGATGAAAAGGCCCAGGGCAAACTTGTCCGTGGATCCGTAGGCATCGAACGCCATGCGGCTGGAGAGGAGGCACGCCGCCAGATTCACATAGGCCATCACGGCGATCGCCGCCGCCACCCCGGCAAATTTGGCCAGAAGAAACTGCGCCCGACCCACCGGCTTGGACAACACGGCCAGGGCGGTCCCTGCCCGGATTTCCCGCGCCAGACTGGCTGAAGCCCCCAGGACAGCACCGAACATGCCCGTGAGAAGCATCACCGCGAGGGTGCTGTTCTTCACAAGCTTCGGCTCATCGCCAAACGCGAAATAATACGGTGTCGCCAAAAACACCGTAAAAATCGCGGAACTGGTCATCAGCAGCAGAAACACGGGCTGCCGGACCAATTCCATAAACGCGTTAGCGCCGATGGTCAAAAACTGTCGCATCGTTCAAAGCAGACGAGTCTAACATAGTAGGAGTGTCTCCCACCAAAGCAAACCCATAATTTCTGGGGATGTGGGGCACAACCTGCCTGAATTCCCCCCAATCGGGAACTGTGCGTCTGCACGCACAGAAATTCCAACCCCTCCCGCCCCCCCTCTCCTGAGAGCATCAAGCAAGGCCTCCCCCCACCCCAGGGCCGATTCAT
>CAIWMU010000058.1 GCA_903913865.1 uncultured Verrucomicrobia subdivision 3 bacterium | reverse complement strand
CCGAAGAAGAACCAAAGCGAAGAAGCAAGAAGAGCTTCCAGGAGAATAGCCGGAAGAAAAGACCAGGGAAGTAGAAGGGAACTTCAAACCGGCGGTTTTACGGTAATATCATTCCGCCGCTGACAATCCTCCTCCGAACGATGAAACCCTCGCAAGAAATCGGCCAACACCCGAGCGCCATGGGGTCAGTTCTCACTTTTTTTGTCGTGTAAAAAAAGTGACGGCACTGACCCCTGGCGCGGGAAACCGGCCAACGCCCGAGCGAATGGGGCCAGTTCTCACCTGTTGAGCACGGCCCCAGCCGGGCTAAACAGTGACCGGACTGCCCCCCCTGACCGCCAATCGGCCAACACCCGAGCGCCATGGGGTCAGTTCTCACTTTTTTTGTCGTGTAAAAAAAGTGACGGCACTGACCCCTGGCGCGGGAAACCGGCCAACGCCCGAGCGAATGGGGTCAGTTCTCACCTGTTGAGCACAGCCCAGCCGGGCTAAACAGTGACCGGACTGACCCCTTCGCGGCAAATCGGTCAACGCTCGTGATCCCCAGCCCTCACCCCTTCACGTTCGGTTTTCCTGTATTTCGTGCTTTTCGTGGTTCCCCCCCCTCACGGCAACTCCCGGATCCGAAACTCCTTAAAATCAATCGGCGACCCCTCCGATTCCAGACACAGATACCCGAAAGCCGGGGCGCACCCTGTCCCCCCGGAAACCTCCTCACCGTTCACCCACAGCCGCACCTCCCCATTGATGCACCGCACATAATAATGGTTCCACTCCCCCACCCCCTTGCTCAGATTCTTCCTTGGAAAACTCCGATCCCCCGAGGGTGAAACCGGCGGAAACGGCTTCATCCTGGACTTCCCCAGCGGGAACACATCCCCATTCGTGGTGAACCAGTCCGCCTTCTTGCCCGAACCCTTCTCATATTCCGCCGTGTAGCCATGATCCAGCACCTGGATCTCGATCCCTCCCGGCGGCAACTGCCCCGGCTTCAGAGATTTCATCGATTCCTCAGTGCCCCACACATACAACCCGGAGTTTCCAGCCGCTTTCAGGTGACGCCACTGGATCACCATCTCAAAATTCGTGAACACCTGCGTGGACCGGTTCACCCCCACCGGCAGGCCTGTGCAGTGGATCATCCCGTCCACCGTCGTGAACGTCTCCGCAGAGCAATTCACATTGGTGAAATCCTTCAGGGACAACTCCCGCCAACCCAACCCCGTCCCATCGATACAAGCCTGCGGCGCGCCCCCCTCCCCCATCGCCACGCGGCAAAGGCCCACACCCACCACAACACCCAACAACCGGATCATTTGCAAAGCTGATTTCATGCCCCAAACCCTACCTCAACCACCCCCGGGAGCACCAGATTGAATCGACACATCACCCCTCTTTCAGGATCCACGCCCGTCGCTCAAATTCGGTTTGAAATCGAGTAGGGTCAGGCTATCCTTCAACCCTAATGAAAGGCATAATTCTAGCCGGGGGAGCCGGTTCGCGTTTGTATCCGTTGACGCTGGTGGCAAGCAAGCAGCTTCAGCCGGTGTATGACAAGCCCATGGTCTATTACCCGCTGACAACCCTGATCGAGGGGGGTATCCGGGAATTGTGCCTGATTTCAACCCCGCAGGATCTGCCCCGGTTCCAGCAGTTGCTGGGGGACGGCTCCGCATGGGGTCTCCAGATCGAATACCGGGAGCAGGCAAAGCCGGAGGGGATCGCCCAGGCGTTCCTGATCGCGCAATCGTTCATCGGGAACGACGCTGTGACGCTGATCCTCGGCGACAATGTGTTTTATGGCGGGGAGAGCTTCTACCGCGCGTTCGCCGAGTTCAAATCCGGGGCAACGATTTTTGGCTACCACGTGAACGACCCGGAGCGCTACGGCGTGGTGGAGTTCGACGCGCAGGGTCAGGCGGTCTCGATCGAGGAGAAGCCGCGCCAACCCAGGAGCAATTACGCCGTCCCCGGTCTTTATATTTACGACAACGAGGTGGTCCAGATCACCCGGAACCTCAAACCCTCCCCCCGTGGGGAGTTGGAGATCACGGATGTGAACGTGGAATACATGAGGCGGAAGCAGTTGCGGGTGCATCGCTTGAGCCGGGGCTTCGCCTGGCTGGATGCCGGAACCAGCAGCAGCCTGCATGAGGCCTCGGCCTATGTGCAGACGATCGAAAAGAGGGCGGGAATCAAGATCGGCTGCCCTGAGGAGTCGGCCTTTCGCAGGGGATTCCTATCCGAGGCGGGCCTTGAGGAGAGGGCAAACCGGATGCCCAAGTGCGAATACCGGGAATACCTGACCGAGGTTGTGGCGGAGGCGAAGCGGTTGTCCCGGACGGGTGTCGCATCATGAATGTGACCCGTTGCGATATTCCCGGCCTGCTGATCCTGCAGCCGAAGGTGTTCGGAGATTCCCGGGGCTACTTCGTGGAGACGTGGAACCGCCGCCGCTACGAGGAGATCGGCCTTGGAGCCGACTTCGTCCAGGACAATCTCTCCTTTTCCTCCCAGGGAATTCTGCGGGGGCTGCATTTCCAGAACCCCAACCCGCAGGGCAAGCTGCTCCAGGTGCTGCAGGGGGAGGTTTATGATGTGGCGGTGGATCTGCGCCGCTCCTCCCCCACCTTCGGCTCCTGGCATGCGGTGCTCCTCTCCTCGGAGAACAAACTCCAGTTTTTCATTCCTGCCGGCTTTGCCCACGGGTTCCAGGTGACCAGCCCCTCGGCGCTCTTCCATTACAAGTGCGATGCCTTCTATTCCCCCAAGGATGAGGCCGCCCTGGCGTGGGACGACCCCCAACTCTCCATCCCCTGGCCCATCCCCACCCCCTCACTCTCAGCGAAGGATGCCAAGGGCATGCGCCTCTCTGACATCCCTGAAGAACTGCTTTTCCCCTGATGCCCCAAATGGACACACCCCGAATTTTGCTGGTAGGCCGGGTCGGTCAGGTGGGCTACGAACTGCGCCGAACCCTCGCACCGATGGCGGATATCACGAGTGTTGATTTTCCCGACATCGACCTCACGCAACCCGATTCGATCCGTCACTGGGTGCGCGAGACCCGCCCCCATGTGGTGATCAACGCCGCCGCCTACACCGCAGTGGACAAAGCCGAGACCGACGAGGCGACCGCAGCAAAAATCAACGGCACCGCCCCGGGAATTCTCGCGGAGGAGGCGGCCCGACTGGGTGCGTGGATCGTCCACTACTCCACCGACTACATTTTCGACGGCACCAAGCGCACCCCCTATGTGGAGACGGATGCCCCCAACCCGCTCGGCGCCTACGGCCGCACGAAGCTGGCCGGGGATCTGGCCGTGCAGGCCGCAAACCCGCGCCACCTGATATTCCGCCTCTGCTGGGTCTATGGCGCGCGCGGAGGCAATTTCATGCTCACCATGATGCGTCTGGCCCGGGAAAGGGACCGGCTCCGGGTGGTGAATGACCAGTCCGGCTGCCCGACCTGGTCGCGCATGATCGGCCAGGCAACGACTGCGGCCCTCGCCAAATCACTGACCGCAACCGATTCGCACACCGCAGGCACATACCACCTCGCCGCCAGCGGAAGCACCACCTGGCACGGGTTCGCCCAGTCGATCCTCGACCAGATGCCAACCGCTGAGAAGAAGTGCGCGGTGGCCGAGCCGATCCCCTCCTCCGAATATCCCACTCCGGCCCAAAGGCCGGCCTATTCGGTGCTGGATTGCGAGAAGCTCTCCCGAACTTTCGGACTGAAACTCCCGGACTGGCACACAAGCCTGCTGCAGGTTTTGGAAAAATGAGCCGCAACAGGAACAAATTTTCTCTTTCAACCCAAACCGCCCCCCTGAATTCATAACAACATGAACCTGCTCATCACCGGCGGTGCCGGTTTTATCGGATCAAACCTCGTCCACCTCGTGCTGCGGCAACCCGGTGTGAACAAGATCGTGAATCTGGACTGCCTCACCTACGCGGGGCATCTGGAGAACCTGGCCGGTGCGGATGCCGATCCCCGGTATGTGTTTGAGCGGGTGGACCTCCGCGACAAATCTGCCACGCTCGCAGTGGTGCAGAACCATGTCATCACCCACGTGATGCACCTCGCGGCGGAATCCCATGTGGACCGTTCCATCACCGGCCCGGGCGATTTCATCCAGACCAATGTCGTGGGGACCTTCCACCTGCTGGAGGCCTGCCGGACCACCTGGGGTGCCAACACCGCAGGCAGATGCTTTCAACACGTTTCAACCGACGAGGTTTACGGCAGCCTGGGCGCCACGGGTCTCTTCACCGAGACAACCCCCTACGCCCCGAACTCCCCCTACTCCGCCAGCAAAGCCTCCAGCGACATGCTGGTGCGGGCCTACCACCACACCTACGGACTCCCGGCGGTGATCACCAATTGCTCCAACAACTACGGGCCTTACCAGTTTCCCGAGAAGCTGATCCCGGTGGTCATCCAGAGTGTGATGGCACGAAAGCCGATTCCCGTTTATGGGGATGGGATGAACGTGCGGGACTGGCTCTACGTGGAGGACCACGCCGCCGCCCTCTGGACGGTGGCCACCCGGGGCAGGGCGGGCGAAACCTACAACATCGGCGGCCACAATGAGTGGGCCAACATCCACATCGTCCAGTTGATCTGCGATCTGGTGGACGAGATGTCCCCCGAATTGGGCGGGAACTCACGCGCCCTGATCACCTACGTGAAGGACCGCCCTGGCCATGACCGCCGCTACGCGATCGATGCCTCCAAAATCGAACGGGAACTCGGCTGGGTGCCCGCACACAAATTTGAACAGGGCATTCGCAAGACCGTCCGCTGGTACCTCGACAACCAGCCCTGGGTCAAATCCGTCCTCGGCAAGAAGTAACCCGGGTGGCATGGGAGCTTGGCACCCCGGGTGGGGTGCGAGCAATAAGCCGTCCAGCCATTCCCCCAGAGCCTCATCAACGAACACCCATCGCTCCAAACCCGGTCCCGCTATCTAAATCCGTCGGACCTTCCCCTCCCCCTCTGGGAACGCCAAAGGCGTTCTGCCACAAAGCCCGGCGTTACCCCGGGTCCGTATCGGAAAATCGCAACAACCGCAACGCGGTTGTGCCGAGGCAACGAACGGCAGGCTCGTTCTGCACAGGCTGGGTCGTGGTAATCCAAACCAATCGTGGCGTTGCCCGTTCGGACGCATCGGGTCACGTTCCACCAACCTCCCCGAATGGTGCGGCGGCACAACCCTTTCAGGGTTGTTGGTATGTTGGGCATTTACCCATGGTAGCACCTCGGCGGTGCAACCATGGGCTTTGTGGCAGAATCCCGTTGGGATTCCCGGAAGCGAAATCGGCCCACCATCACCCCAACCATCACAATACCCTGTGGCATTCCCAGAAGGGGCAAGCCCGGGCGATGGGGGCAGTCATCATCTGTTGAGCCCGACCCCAGCCGGACTCAACAGTGACCGGACTGACCCCTGACGCGGGAAATCGGTCAACGCCCTCCCTTCCCCTTCTGCGGATAACCCTTCCCCATTCACGCTTCCACCCCTCCCGGCGGGAAAAGTGCAAATACCCGAGCGGCATGGGGTCAGTTCTCACTTTTTGTGTCGTTTACAAAAAGTGACGGCACTGACCCCTGACGCGGGAAATCGGTCAACGCCCGTCCGCCCACGCCTACCCCCTTCTGCGTGAATCTGCGCCATCTGCGGATAACCCTTCCCCCATTCGCGCTTCCACCCCTCCCGGCGGGAAAAGTCCAAATACCCGAGCGACATGGGGTCAGTTCTCACTTTTTGTGTCGTTTACAAAAAGTGACGGCACTGACCCCTGACGCGGGAAATCGGTCAACGCCCGTCCGCCCACGCCTACCCCCATCTGCGTGAATCTGCGCCATCTGCGAATAACCCCTTCCCCTGCCCCATTTTACCTTCCCCATTCGCGGTTCATCCCCCACCCGCCGCCCCCCCATCAATCGAGTATGTCCGGATTGGCATAGAGCGTGAACGATCCCGCCCGCTCCACCGCCACATCCATCACCCGGCCCCGGTGCCGCTCCGAGCCCTCAAAGACGACGATCTTGTTGCACCGGGTGCGTCCCATGTAACGCTCTGGATTCTTCTTGCTCGGCCCCTCCACGAGGATCTGCACACGGCGCCCCACGAGGGCCTCATAACGCTCCGCTGCAATCCGGTTCACCGCCTCCAGCAGTCGCGCATTCCGCTCCTCCTTCACCTCATCCGGCAACTGCCCCGGCATCTCCGCCGCCGGCGTGCCCTGGCGCTGCGAATACTTGAAAATGTAGGCCTGATCAAACCGGCACTCTTCGGCGAGGGAAAGTGTCTCCGCGAAATCCTCCTCCGTCTCCCCCGGAAAACCGACGATCAAATCGGTGCCCAACCCCATGTCCGGCACCTGCGCCCGGAGTTTGCGCGTGATCTCCAGAAATCTGGCCCGCGTATAGCCCCGGTGCATCAACTTCAATACACGATCGCTCCCGCTTTGCACCGGGATGTGAGCATTCTCCACCAGCTTCGGCAGCCGCCCGTAGGCCTCCACCAGATCATCCCCATACCCCTTCGGATGCGGCGATGTAAACCGGATGCGATCCAATCCCTCCACCGCATGCACCGCTTCCAGCAACTGCACAAAAGCCGACTTTCCATCCACAGCGGGGATCTCCCGCCTCCCGTAGCTTGTCACGATCTGCCCCAGCAGCGTCACCTCCCGCACCCCGCCCGCCGCCAGTTCCCGACACTCCGCCACAATGTCCTCAATCCCCCGGCTGCGCTCCCCTCCCCGTGTGTGGGGCACGATGCAGAATGTGCAGTGCTGGTTGCACCCCTGCATGATGCTCACAAATGCGGCGACGCTCCTGGGGGCATTCCCATGCAGCAGATGTTCCCGGATCGCCGATTCGCTCCCGGTCTCCTCCTCGGTGTCCACCACCTTCGAGACCCCTCCCTTGAGAATGGAATCAAGATGGTCTGCGGTGCGGTGGAATTTCTGAGTGCCTATCACGAGGTCCACATCCGGCAGACGTTCGATCAGCTCTTTTCCCCGGCTCTGGGCCATGCACCCGAGAAAGCCGAGGACCACCCCGGGCCGGCTCCGGCGGAACTCGGCGGCAAGATTCGTCATCTTGTTCAGCGCCTTCTGCTCGGCAAAGTCCCGCACGCTGCAGGTGTTCAGCAGCACCACATCCGCCGTCGATGCCGAGGCGGCGAGGGTGTAGCCCTTGGCCAGGAGTTGCGCGGCCACAGCCTCGCTGTCCCGCTCATTCATCTGGCAACCGTATGTCTTTATGTAAACGCTGGGCATGAAGCGCCTTCAACCCATGCCTACGCGCCCAACCGCTCCTGCGCGGCGCGGATCTGGTCCCGTTTGGCGATCCAGTCGGACAACCGCTGGCGGTGCTCCTGCAGCACCTGCGGCGGCGCTTTCTCGGTGAAGGCCGGATTGTTCAGCCGTTGCTCACCCTTGGTGATCTCCACCTCAATCTTTTCCATCTCACGCTTCAGGCGGTCCCGCTCCGCACTCTCATCCACCAGTCCGGTGAGCGGCATGTAAAGCTCACCCAGCGGGGAATGCACCACAGGCGTGCCCTTGGCGGAGACGTAGTCGGGATTCACCTCCAGGGTTTCCGCATTGAGAAGCAGACGCATGACCTCTGTATCCTCAGCCGAGAGGGGGAGTGCGGGCTTGAGAATGTAACCAACCTTCTTGCCAGCCTGGATCTTTGCCTCCCGCTTCAGATTCCGCCCCTGCGAAACCAGTTCATACTTGAGACTCACCGCATCCATGAGTGCCGGAGAGAGCCCGTAGTGCGCCCGGAAATCATCCCCCAGCTGCTTCGGCCACGGGGCGAACATGATGGTGACACCCCCCTGGTCGGCGGGCATGTCCTGATTGTAGCCCATGCCCTGCCACAAATCCTCCGTGATGAACGGCAGGAACGGATGGAACAGGCGGAGGGCGTGGGAGAGGATGAAGTCAATGACCGCAAGGGTGTTCGCCTTGCGAACGGCATCCGTGCCATGCAGCACCGCCTTCGTGGCCTCGACATACCAGTCGCAATACTCGCTCCAGAAAAACCGGTAGAGGGCCTGCGTGGCCTCGTTGAACCGGTATTCGGCAAAGGCCGTGGTGATCTCCCCGATGGCCTGATCCAGACGCATGAGGATCCAGCGGTCATCCCCGGAGAGCAACTCGGGCCTGATCTCCCCCTGCACCTCCCCGCCCTGCATCTGGCGGAACCGGCAGGCATTCCAAAGTTTGTTGCAGAAGTTCCGCCCAAGCTCGACATCCTTCTCGTCAAACAGCACATCCTGGCCCAGCGGTGCACTGCGCATGGTTCCAAAACGGAGGGCATCCGCCCCGTATTTGGCGATCAACTCCAGCGGATCGGGCGAGTTGCCGAGGCTCTTGCTCATCTTGCGGCCCAGCTTGTCCCGGATGATGCCGGTGAAATAGACATGCCGGAACGGGAGATCCCCCATGAACTCGTAGCCAGCCATGATCATCCGGGCGACCCAGAAGAAAATGATGTCCGGCCCCGTGACCAGATCCACCGTGGGATAGAACCGCGCAAGGGTGGATGTCTTGTCCGGCCAGCCCATCGTGGCAAAAGGCCACAGCCAGGAACTGAACCAGGTGTCGAGCACATCCGTGTCCTGCAACCAGTTCGCGGCATCCTCCGGAGCGTCCAGTCCACAGTAAACCTCCCCGGTGGTGCGGTGATACCACACCGGCACGCGATGTCCCCACCAGAGTTGGCGGCTGATGCACCAATCCCGCAGGTTCGTCATCCAGTGGGCGTAGGTCTTGCTCCAGCGCTCAGGATGGAAGGAGATGCGCCCCTCCGCCACCGCACTGGCCGAGGCATCCACACCCGGGTATTTGAGGAACCATTGCTCGCTCAAATACGGCTCAATGGGCACACCGCTCCGCTGGCTGTGGCCGACATTGTGGACATAGTCCTCCACCTTGAGTAGGAGGCCCAGTTCGGTCAGCGCTTGAATGACCAGTTTGCGGGCCTCCGCACGATCCACACCGGCATAGGCGGCCCCCGCTTCAGCGGTCATCGCCCCATCCGGACCGATGACGGTGGTGCAGGGCAGATTGTGCCGTGCTGCCATCTGGTAATCGTTCGGATCGTGTGCCGGAGTGACCTTCACGCAGCCGGTGCCGAACTTCGGATCAACAAAGTCATCCCCAATGATCGGGATCGGCTTGTTCTGGATCGGCAGCAGGCAGCGCCGCCCCACGATGGCCTCATAGCGTGGATCCTTCGGATTCACCGCAACGGCCTCATCCCCCAGCATCGTCTCCGGCCGGGTCGTGGCCACAACGACAAATTCCCCTTCGGCAACCTGGCCATCCGCATTCAACAGCGGATACTTGAAGTGCCAGAGATGGCCCTTCGTCTCGGTCATCTCGACTTCCTCGTCCGAGAGGGCCGTCCGCGCAGCGGGATCCCAGTTCACCATCCGCTTGCCGCGATAGATCAGATCCTTCTTATACAACTCGACGAACACTTTTTGGACGCACCTGGAGTAATCCGGGTCCATGGTGAACCGCTGGCGGCTCCAATCGCACGAGCACCCCAGCTTTTTGAGCTGTTGAATGATGATCCCGCCGTGTTTCTCTTTCCATGCCCAGACATGCTGAAGAAAAGCCTCCCGTCCCAGGTCGTCCCTGTGCTTCATCAGGCCCTGCTTCCGGAGCGTCTTCTCAACGACGGCCTGCGTAGCGATGCCCGCATGGTCGGTCCCCGGCAGCCAGAGGACCTCCTTGCCCTCCATCCGCGCCTTGCGGGAGAGGATGTCCTGGATCGTGTTGTTCAGCACATGCCCCATGTGCAGCATGCCCGTCACGTTGGGCGGCGGGATGACGATCGAGTAAGGGGGCTTCGCGGAGTCGGGGTTGGCCTCAAAAGCCTTCTGGTCGAGCCAGAACTGGTACCACTTCTCCTCAACCGCTTGCGGTTCGTACGCTTTGGATATTTCAGGCATAATCTAAATCATTTCAAGGTCCCGCCGGGCTGGCGGGACAGGGCTCACTTTTTCGTCAGGCGGTATTCCAGGCTGTCCGACAGCGCCTGGAGGCTGGCTTCGATGATGTTGTCATGCACCCCCACGGTGCCCCATTCATCCCTGCCATCCGTCGATTCGATCAACACCCGCGTGCGCGCCCCCGTGCCCGCCACCGAATTCAGAATCCGCACCTTGTAGTCGGAAAGCCGGACCTTCTTCAACCGTGGGAAAAACTTGACCAGCGCAGCCCGCAGCGCCTGATCCAGCGCATTCACAGGCCCATCCCCCTCGGCAATGGTGTGGTCGGTGGCGTTGTTCACTCGCACCTTCACACTGGCCTGGCAGACAAACGTGGAACGATCCCGGCGGATGGAAACGTGGTAGGCATCGATGATGAACGGCGGTTCCTCATGCTTGAGTATCTTGCTGATCAACAATGCCAGCGATGCCTCCGCGGCCTCAAATTCATAGCCCTCATGCTCCAGCACCTTGATGCGGTTGAGGATCTCCTTCAATTCGGGAGTGTCGTTCTGCAGCTTGAAACCCAGCTCCTGGGCCTTGAGAACGATGTTGCTCCTCCCGGCAAGATCACTCACCAGGACCCTGCGGGTGTTGCCAACGATCGATGGGTCAATGTGCTCGTAGCTGGAGACCAGCTTTTGCACCGCATTCACATGCGTGCCACCCTTGTGGGCGAAGGCCGCCTCGCCAACCCACGGCTGGCGCGGGTCGTGCCGGATGTTCGCAATCTCATCCACATACTGGGCAACTTCCTTGAGCCGCCGCACTGCGGATTCAGGCATGCAGGTCTTGCCCATCTTCAACGCGAGGGTGGGGATGACACTCGTCAGGTTGCAGTTGCCCGTCCGCTCTCCATAACCGTTGATCGTCCCCTGCACATGCGTGGCCCCGGCCTCGATCGAGGCGAGCGCGTTTGCAACTCCGAGCCCGATGTCGTTGTGGGTATGAATCCCGATGCGCACCTTCAGTTTCGCCCGGGCGGCCTGGGTGATGCGGGAGATTTCCGGGGGCAGGCTGCCACCGTTGGTATCGCAGAGCACCACCAGATCGGCCCCGGCGCTCTCCGCCGCCAGCCAGGTGGCCATCGCATAGTCAGGATCGGACTTGAAGCCGTCAAAACCGTGCTCGGCGTCATAGATCACCTTGCGCCCGTGTCCCTTGAGGAACCTCACGGTGTCGGCGATCATCGCCAGATTCTCCTCGGGAGTGGCCCGGAGCACTTCCTTCACGTGGAGCAGCCAGGTCTTGCCGTAAATCGTCACCACCGGGGTCTCAGCCTCCAACAGGAGGCGGACCTGATCATCCGACTCCACGGAAACACCCTTCCGCCGTGTCGAACCGAACGAGGCGAGTTGGGCCTTCCTGAACTTGCGCCGCTTGGCCTCCGCTAAAAATTCAATGTCCTTGGGGTTGGATCCCGGCCATCCGCCCTCAATATAATGCACTCCAAACCCGTCCAGCTTCTCGGCGATGCGCAGCTTGTCCATCACCGAAAAATTGATTCCTTCACCCTGGCTTCCATCGCGCAGGGTGGTGTCGTAGATTTCCACGTTGGGTTTCATAAGTGCCCCCTAAAGGGCCACCAATATCTACGCAAATGGGGGGAAAAAGCAAAGCTCAATATGGGCGGCGCGGGGTCACTGCCGCGCGTGCCTTCTTGACATTCCAAACCGAGCTCAAAAACCTCAGCCTGCCAAAAACATGGGTTTGACCTACCGCTTGAAGACTGGACAATCATAACCATGAAAACACCCACCGAATGGCTTCGCAAACTGACCGCGCTCAATCCATCTATCAACGCGCGTTTGGGGTCCGGGAATGAACGCTTCGCGCCCCACAAGCCTCTCCTGTTGCTATGTGTCATGGAATTGGTCGAGCAGGGACGACTCGCTGAATCGCGGTTGACTTTAACCGCAGAGCTCGCCCTCCGCTTTCAGTCATTCTGGCGTGTGGTCGTCACGCGTTGGACAACCAAACCCGATTTGCAAATGCCTTTTCATCATCTCAGCACCCAGGAATTCTGGCGTCCGCTGACCAAGGATTTAGCTCGGTCAAGCCATCGCAGCCTGACTGAAATCGTGGAAATAGACCTCTCGTTTTTCACTGCGATGCAGGACCCGGAGTTTCGCCGCCGCGCTCGCGGGGTCTTGGTGAGCCACTATTTTCCAGGATTCGAGCAGGTTGCGTTGCGGGAATTAACCGGTGTCGGCGTAAAAGAGGCCGAGTCTGCCGCGGAAGAAATCAAAGACGAGGCGCGTGAATTTGCGCGCAGCACAGGGCGCGATGCGCGTTTCCGCATTCAGGTCGTTTCGTCCTATGGATTCACCTGTGCTCTGACCGGCTACACCCTGACGACCGTATCTTGTTCCTCAATAGTTGACGCAGCCCATATTCACGAGCGGCGGGACAGCAAGAATGACGATCCAAGGAACGGCTTGGCCCTGTCGAAAAACGCCCATTGGATGTTCGACGAAGGACTCTGGTCGATTACCGATGATCTGAAAATCATCGTCGCCGCCAAGACCTTTACGGATTCAAGTCCAGACGGGTTCTCCCTGAGAAACTATCACGAACGACCTATCTACTTTCAACAGGGCTGCACCCTCCGGCCTGATGCCAAATACATTGCTTGGCATCGGGAAAAGCAGTTTAGAGGCTAGGCTGCTTTGACTGACAGGGGAAAAAGCAGTCTGAACCAACCTAGCGGCAGCTAGCGGCGAGTTTGCCTGAAGCGGGGAGGATTCCATGGTCTTTCAGGGACTGAACCAGTTCCTGATGAGACATCTGGCGCACACGCCGGACTGTTCGCTCCCTGACAGCAACAACGATTTCCGCGTCGGTTGCGTCGGAAGGCTTTGCTGTTTGCCCCCATTCTGTTTCACGGCCTCCTTGCCGTTCCTACGATCCATCTGTCAACACTGAGGCAGGAAATTGCCCGGACCGCTCCGCCGCCACAGCCGGAGCCTCACTCGGGGTCTTTTGAGCTGAACATCCGCAACTTGACGGTCTTTTGGAGGAACCTCATGAACCCACCTTTTTTAGGTTTCTCGCCGCCAATCAATTCGCAGGAATGACTGCACAGGGGACAGAGTTTGAGGACTTTGCCACCCCGGCGACGCAGCATGTGGACACACTCGTCGCACATCACTTCCTTGCAAAACGTGCACCGGTGTGTCACTTGGGACTTCTCATGCCGGGGGCAGAGCATCGACCCGTCCTTGCACACAACCGGGGGAGCCGGGCGGGGAATATCAAACACGGGGATCGCCACGTTGACCTCCGCCGATTCCACCAGCACCTCCACATCCCCGATCCGGAAGCTTTGGCCGGTCACAAGTGAAGCTTCAGTGATTTGCTTTCCCTCAAGAAAGGTGCCGTTTGTGGAGTTGATGTCCCGCAGTTGCAGGCTGCCATCGCCAAGAGTTATGGCACAATGTACCGTGGAGACAGTGGGATGGTTGATGATGATTGTATTGTCTGGCCCACGTCCACAGTAGTTCGCACCCAGGTGCAAATCCACCGAACTCGACAGACCATCCCCTCCCTTAATGATGAGACGCGCCATGAGATTTTTGTGAGGATATCCTTCCTGATGGAATCCGTCGAGCAAATAAATTCGAGCTATCACGGCCCGCGCAGGGCCGATTCATCTGGAATTGGGCATGGTGGCTGAGAACCTGCCTTTGAGGCGGTTTTTGCGCAGCCCTGCAAGGAAGGCGGCGTGCCGAGGGTTTGGTGGTCCACTCGGCGCCGAGACGGTCCTTCAAGGCGCATGAAAATCCCTTTGGGCTGCGCGCATGGCGTGCGAGCCCGATACGTTTCCTAAGAAATCCTT
>CAIWMU010000057.1 GCA_903913865.1 uncultured Verrucomicrobia subdivision 3 bacterium | reverse complement strand
TATATCGAATCATTCTACAACAGAGCCCGCATCCACTCGTCCCTAAACCACTTATCCCCTGTTGACTTCGAATCCCTCAACAACTAAAACCATCAACATATTATCCTCTTTTCACTGTCCGTTTTATCGAAGCAAGCCCAAACCGAGCACCACCGGTGCGGCATTATCCCAGCCCGGGGTAACGCCCCGGGTAAGATTCCCAAAATATAAAAAGCCCTGAAGGGGCGCCATAATTCCTTGTCTTTCGTTGCATTCATTTGGTCATCGTCACATGGCACCACGGCCTTTCATGAACCCCATCTGGGGGGTAGTTTGCCCCTTCAGGGAATGGGTTTCTTTGTCCGGTTAACCCGGGCCGCTGGTCTGAATCTGGCATAGGTCAGGCCTTTGGCCTGAGGGGAGGTAGTTCACCTGTAGCATTCCGGTTCATTCCAGTGCTCAACGGGGTTCCCCAACCCGGCAGCACAATATAAATACCTATGGCACCCAGGGAACAGACCACCATTGCTCGCGTCCCGCATCCTGCTGCCCCCGTCCAGCAACGCGAACAGCGCATCCAATGTGCGTTTTACCGTAAAATCTTTCCCGCTTGCGTGGCGGGGGAGGGGTGGTGTAACGTATCCATGCTTCCGGCAAGCACACCTTGTGTGTGTCGGCCTTGGATGAAGCCCGCGTGGCGGAATTGGCAGACGCGCTAGATTCAGGTTCTAGTGAGTAACATCGTACAGGTTCAAGTCCTGTCGCGGGCACCACCAAAGTCAACGGTATTGGCTATCTGTCCAATCCTTCCCTGTCGAGGAACCTGTCCCGGGTTCTGACTCTCAATTGAACCGGGAGGGCGTTGAACCATGCCAATGACACTTCACTGAAAGTCCCCCAGCGCACGTTCGACCATCTCCTGAGTGATCGTTCTTCCGTTCGTAAGAAACATCATCCCATCCTCACCACGAACCATCCTCACTTCCAACGGCTCCAACCCCGGCTCCACCTTCGTGAAAACCAGCTCCCCCGATGAAACACGCCTGACTTCATAGGTCTCCCCCGGTTCCACCAGGCCGGTGAGCGGCCCTGTGCGGCATTCCGCGTCTATTGTGACCTGATAGCTGTCCATACTGACAACTTTCGTGACAAGCCCCCCTGTGTGCAAGACATTTCCCTCAACCCTGTGAGATCCAACGTCCCACCTCGATCGGGAGGATGCCCCTCGACCACCTCGATTGGCAGCACGGACCCAGTCAGCAAAGCGATCACATTCAACGCTTGATTCCGGGTGGCTGCGGCGGGATGATCGACGTTAGCGACATGATGGAGGATTGCGCCAACGGCCGTGGCCGGATGAGGATGCACGGCTTTTTGGCTGCCGAATACCTGCTCGCCACAAGCGACGCTGCGATTTTGAATGTGCGTGAAAGTCAGTAGAATAATTTCATGGGTGGAATGATCCAGAAAGCTGCACGGTTTCTTCGTATCGGCCAATTGCCTGACTTGCTTCGAACCAAAATTGGCGCAGAGGGTGGATTCTTGTGGCTGGAGGAGGGAATCCTTGTGACGGCGATCTTGAGAGACTTCAAGGCGCCAGGGACTTTTTGTGGTTACCGACGGATTTCATTTCTCGGATTTGCTGCCATGACTCAGCGCCGGATGGTCGTGTCAGCACGGTTTTTCAATCAGGCTTCTATGGACGTTGACTACGACGGTCCCCGGTTTAAGGATATTACGTTCAGCCTTGATGGAAAACACCTGTCGCTAAGCTTTAACGCTGCAGGATTCCTTCCGAATGCGGCTGGGGAAGTGACCTTGAGGCTTGGCGTATCCGACCTCCCAAAGGCAACGCAGATTTTGCGCCAAAAAGGTGCCAGGGGTTTTGGTGAACCCTGCAGTGCAGGGAACGGGAGTCTTCCTGTTGTTCATTAGACGCCAACTTTTCAAATTGGCAGGATTCCCACTCGATTTGCTCGGTTCAACATACGAGCGGTCAGAGCGATTGTGGAAAAAGTGACCGGTATTGTGCGGTTGGAACAGCCTTGTCTTGCTCCCCCCTTGCACATCATCAGTGGGAACCGCCCACAGGATACCTTGAGTGCCTCTGCCATGTTCGAGATCTTCGCCAAAACCATTCGGTCTGCAACCGTCTTCGCCCGGCCTCCCGGACAAACAGCACGAACACATCAGCGTCGCGCACCCGGCACCGGGGGCGCCGCACCAGACCGGTTTGCGTTGGGGGGAGAGAGACACTCGTCGCACCGAAGCCAGTCCTCCTCTCTGGCGAGCTTTACGGCATCCACCGGGTCCATCACCCTCTCGCCTTCCCCAGCCAGAAGACCCTCCGGGTGCCGGACAACCCGGCCCGTTGCATTTTGTGGTGCCGCTGGTCCTCCGGAGAAAATTGGTGGGCTTTCATTCTCAGGGAGCAGTCCGGAATTCGCAGGGGAGTTCTGTGGGACAGGGCCTTGCTTGCAGGTCCGCCCGGAACCATTGCCAGGGAACGTATCAATTATGGGACTGTCCTGTGGCCGGCCAATAAATGCAGTCGCATTCCTCCCCTCTTTGGATCAACCGGGATTGCAGACTTCTGCCTGTAATCCGACCCAACGGTCTGATTTATTGTAGGACACAGGGATCGCTCAAAAGAGGCTCCCCATGGGCATAGGAGAGCCGCAAAAAGCGCCAGACTTTCCGTGGGTCGGCATGCCGCTGGTTCGGGGAGGTTGTTTATGGGGGATGGGTTCTCCTTCATGCCTGGCTGTGGAATTCAGAACGCCAGAGCTGAAGTTTTGGTCAGGAGTTTGACAGTTGACTGTCCTGAGGGGATGATCGTGTCATGGCCCAAACGGAAGAATCAGGTTCGGAAGCGGTGCCCGGCACGGCTGTGAGGCGTCCCATACGCTGGTGGCCGGTTCCGCTGGTGCTGCTGGTGGGCATCATTGTCGAAGTCTGGGCCGTTCAGCGGTATGGGCGGCAGCGGCAGGATCAGAATCTTGCCAGTGCCGCAGTCGCCCTGGGCACGCTGCTTTTGCTGCTGCTCTGGGGAATTCTGCTCTCCAGAATGCGCTGGAAGGTGCGGTTGGCCCTCTTTGCAGCCTTTGTAGGAGTTGTCGGCCTCGCAGGATCGCTCTTCCAGATTCATGGTGTGACGGGCGATCTGGTGCCCATTCTCAGATGGCGGTGGAGCCAGACCTCCGGGCCAGCGCCTGATCCCGAGCCGATTTCCGGGGCCAAACCCGCGCAGAACCTCCCCCTGCCGACCAATAGTTATCCCCAGTTCCTCGGACCGGATCGCACGGGAATGCTGCCCGGCCCGCGTCTGGCGCGGGATTGGAAGGGGGAACCGCCCCGGCTCCTGTGGAGGCGGCCGATGGGGTTGGGCTGGTCCGGCTTTGCCATTGAGGGGACCCGGGCCATCACGCAGGAACAGCAGGGTGTGGAGGAGGCGGTGAACTGCTACGATTTGCTTTCCGGCCGGCTCGTTTGGAACCACACCTACCCGGCCAGATTCCAATCCACGCTGGCCGGGGAAGGGCCGCGTGCGACCCCCACCATTGCTGGAAAACGGGTGTATACCCTTGGCTCCACGGGCGTTCTGAAGTGCCTCGAATTGGAGACGGGCCGGGCGGTCTGGTCGAAGAATATTCTGGAGGAGAACCATGGGCGGCTGGAGGAATGGGGCATGAGCTCCTCGCCGCTGGTGGTGGATGATCTTGTGGTCGTTAGCGCCGGGGGCCGGGACAACCGCTCGCTGGTGGCCTACCGCACCTCTGACGGCTCGTTCGTCTGGGGCGGAGGCTCGGCTGGGGCCGACTATAGTTCGCCGGCGCTGGTCACTTTGATGGGAATCCGCCAGATCATCATTTTTAATTCCGGCGGAATCTTTGCCCATGAGCCGGCCACAGGCACGATCCTTTGGCAATATCACTGGCCGGGGGGCCATCCGCACGTCTCCACCCCCATCGTTCTGCCGGGGGACCGCCTGCTGATCTCCAGCGGTTATGGTTTCGGGAGCGAGCTGGTTCAAATCGCCAGAGATGCCGCTGGAAAACTCACGGCCACCCGCATTTGGAAGTCGACCCGCCTCAAGGCAAAGTTCACCGATGTGATTTATCGCAACGGGTTCATCTATGGTCTGGATGACGGGGTCATGGTCTGCCTTGATGCCGCCGACGGGGCGCAGAAATGGAAACAGGGACGCTACGGCCATGGACAGGAGATCCTTGTGGGAGACCTCCTCCTGATGGGGGCCGAATCGGGCGAAATCCTCCTTCTGGACCCAACCCCGCAGGAATCGCGGGAACTCACCCGCTTTTCCGCACTCCACGGGAAGACCTGGAACCCGCCTGCCCTGGCGGGACCCTATCTGGTGGTCCGCAACGACAAGGAGGCCGCCTGTTACCAGCTCCCGATACTCCCGCCGTAAGACTTTGGCCTGTCAGTGGGCCCCCAGGCCGCACACTGGATGATCTGCCGGGTCGCCAACGTGGTTTGGCGGAGTTTTCGAACAACCTCTGGCGACAGGTGGGCGATGATCAGTTTGCGGGCGTGGAGCATGTCGGGCAGCCTTCCCGCATCAGCCAGCTCATAGCACTTATTGGACATCCCGCAACTCCCCGTGCCCGCTCTGAGTGGGGTCTTGTGCCGACAGGAAGAGGGTATTGGTACCCTGGCTTGTTGAGCCAGCCGGCGAGTGGCCCTGTTGACTCATGTCTCTCTCTGTGCGTGGGACCCATGAGTCGCACTTGAGATGGCAGTGAGTGCAGTGTCCGCCCATCAAACACTATTGGCATGGCCGGTTGAATTTGTGGTGAACATGTGAAATGCATGCAGACAGACTCTGGAGCGCACCATCCACATATTTTGCAGGCTGCGGTAGTCCTATTCTTGCGAAGACGATAACGGGCACCGGAAACAACAAACTCTATTGAGATTTCAACCGTCTCAACCTCAACAGTGCCGCGTCAATTTTAGAATCTGCCGCCGCCCTCTCTTTTGGGGAACAGACATCTCGCAAGCGTGTTGCAGGCGCTTTGGCATCAGGAACTCCACCTTTGGCTGCGAGTTCATAACAGACGAGGGCTTCGAGTAGATTGGTTTGGACACCCCGCCCCAGTTCATATCTTTGCGCCATGTTGTATTGGGCCTCAGGGTCCCCCCAGTCGGCTGCTGTCTGATAGTAGCGTGCGGCAGTGGTTGAGTTTTGGGGAACTCCGCGACCATTCGCATAGATCGACCCCAGACTGTAGGCCGCGACGGCGTTGGAGAGGTCATAGGCCCGCTGAAACCAGTGCAGGGCTTTGGCGTCACTTTGCGGGACTCCTTGTCCAACCTGATGAAGCATGGCTAGATGAACCATGGACTCCACGTTGGTTTGGTCCGCCGCCCGGCCAAGCCACTCGGCCGCCTTTTGATAGTTCCGGGAAGTGCCACTGCCTTCCATGTAAGCCCGACCCAGCGCTGACTGTGCCTTTGGGTCCCCGGACTCCGCCTGACTGGTCAGGGATGATAGGTCCAATTTGACTGGTGGGGCCTGGGGTGTGGGCTCTCCGCATCCACCGCACGCAAGCAGCATGAGCAATGCGAAATGAACGAAATCAGACCGAGTGATCGCTCTCTGACGCTTGGGGGGCAAAAATTCAATAGCCGCATTCATGGGTGAAGCCTGCGTGGTACGGAATAGCTTCGCAATCGAAAATTGTGGGGGCGACCGGTCCGCAGCGGTTGCGGGATGCAATGGGTGCAGCCTGACAGCTTGCGTTTGTAATGATGATTGGAGGCGTGGGTGGAGTGTTCCTCTCCACGGGGGGCCAAAACCCGAGCCGAGCTTGCGATGATCACCCGGTTGAATCTGGAAACTGGCGGGTGCGGCCTTTACCAACAGTCAAAAACACTGCAAAAACGATGCGATAAATGGACGGTACACTGCGTTTGACATCCTTCTCAGTTGCTTCCTTGGTGGAGTTTGCCGCAGGAACGCAAACTCCTTTGTAACCAACTTGTCACAGGAACGTCGCTTGAGAGGTTGGAAACCTGTCGCATGATGTGAGGCACATAGTGAGAACACGAACAAAACAAATATGTAACGATGGGGGACCAAAGTCCGGCGTGCGCAGGATGGAAGGTTCCGGGTTTACACTGATCGAGTTGCTGGTGGTGATTGCGATCATAGCAATTCTTGCGGCGATGCTCCTGCCGGCATTGGGTAGGGCGAAACTGGCCAGCAAGAAGGCCGCCTGCGCCTCCAATATGAGGCAGGCATTCCTTGCTGTGCGGCTCTACGCGGATGACAACAAGGAGCGTGCCTATTCCGATGCGAAGGGGGGCATGCCGAATGGCGGGCAGTGGTTTCTGAATCCCCGTTCCACTGTGATGCTGCCCTCGGATAACGGATCAGCCTACTGGGGCGTTGGCTACTCCGACTACGCCAAGGGTCAAAGGAAGATATGGCGGTGCCCCTCAGCGAAAGTATCGGATGAGTGGCGTGAGGATGGACTCTCCTACCCGACTGATTTCTGGCTGGACTCGACTTATGGGATTCACGAATACATCAGCAAAACCTACGGGCAGACCACAACGGGTCCAGCGAGGAAATTCACCACCTTCATGAGACCCGCCCGGACGATCCTGTTTCAGGATTCTGTTGAGCAGAAGATGGAGGGGCCTGATGACAGCCTCGGCATGTTCCCGGGTCGGAAGGAGATTTTGAGTCAGTGGAGGAACGATCTCGCACCCCTTTATCCAGGAATCGACCTGGGTGGTGAGTGGTATCGTCACAACAAGCGGTGTCAGACGGTTTGGATCGACGGGCATGTGAGTGGCATCAAGTTTACTTCCTACAGCAGAGGGATTGACTACCGGTATTACACAGGGGAAGAAGCCGAAACAGCCTGCCCCGATTAATCGTAACAAGGACCAACATTATGAGATTCAAGAATCTAATCAGTTTTGCTTTGTTTTCAGTTCTGGCTGTTGGTTGCGGGAAGAAAACATCGGTCAGCCCCCCTGTGGTTGCGGCGGAAGCCCCGAAGGCGATGGAGGAGGCTTTCAAAGCCGCTCCAGTCGAGCTTAGGCAGGAGGCTGTTGCGATTGGTCAGGCAGCCAGCCAGCAGGATCCGGCTGCCGTGAGTGCGATTGAGCAGTTTCTTCAGAGACCGGACTTGACTGCGGAGCAACGGCAGGCGGCTGGTCGGGTCCTTCCAGCGGCACTCGCGGGGGCGAGGCAGGCGGCTGCCAGAGGCGATGCCAGTGCGGCACAGGCCCTGGAAAAATACAAGGCAACCAAGTAAGCGACGGCAGGCGCCCTGGGGTCTAATCAGGGGGTTCGCTGCTCGTGCCTGGGCTGCTCGTTCCTTTCAACTTTTGCCGATTGCGACCAATGCTTTCGGCACGTCGGGATAGTGTTAGAACTGTTAGTATACCAACCAACACAATACACAACCAACAGAAAGACATGCAACCTAATATTAGAAAACTATTTGTGGCGGGAGCCATACTCGCCTCATGCGCGGGTGGTGCCATGGCACAGCCATTTGGCCAATGGGACTTCTCAACCGGGACGCTTGATCAAACGATCGGGAGTTATCCTCTAACCTATGTGGATGGGCTTGCGGGGGCCACCCATGCGGGAACACGGTTCGGATCAACAGCGACCTTCGGCATTCCCCCGATCAACGGGACGAACGCCAACGTCATGCAGTTCCCGGCCTCGGATAGCACGATGGGCTATTTCATGCACAATCCCGCCGTTGCAAACGGGGGCGGCTCCATTGTCAACAGCTACACACTGGTTTTCGATCTGCTATTTCCTGCGAGCGCCGATGGGCGTGTGCGCCCCCTCGCCATGACGGACGATGGCATCTACACACCCGACGCTGATCTGGTTGTGGATAGCAACAACGGCATCGGGGCTCCCGCCGGTCCCTATGCTGGCACGATCCTGCCGAACATCTGGAACCGGGTCGCCTTCTCTGTGACTTCTTCAGAGATACGCGAATACATCAACGGTCTGGAAGTTGGGGTGCAGGCAAACAATTCAGGACTGGATGGGCAGCTGGCCCTGAGTCTTGGCGGGTTGGCCCAGCTGTTTGCCAACAGCACGCTTGATGGTGCCAGCTCCGGCTACGTCAGCAGCCTCCAGTTATGGGATGTTCCCTTGTCTGCCGGACAGATTGCCGCCCTTGGGGCAGCATCCGCCACAAAGATTCCGACCAACATCACTCTCGTGCCTTCCTTCCTGGCTTCCCGCTCACCAGCGGTGAACGCTACCGGGGCATCCCCGCAGCCGACCGTCCAGGCGGTGGTCAACCCGGGCAGCACCGTGGTGGATCCTGCCAGCTTCGTTTTGAGCCTTGATGGCGTGGTTTTGGCCTCCACTGTCAGCGCAGCCAACAACAACTTTACTGTCGCTGGCACGGTCACCACCCTGCTCGCACCTCTTGCAACCCATACCGCGACGCTCGTCTATTCTGACAGCGTGGATGGTCTGAAGACGAACCAATGGAACTTCATTGTCGCCCAATACCAGAACATCAGCCTTCCGACGCCCATCTATCTTGAGACGTTCGACGCGGTTTCAGAGGGTGGTGTTCCGGCTGGGTGGGTGGCCACGAACTGGACGGACACGATCAATGCTGTCCTTGACCTGAACGACACAGGTTCCGACTCCTACAAGGATTGGGTTGTGATTGACCGGGATCATTACGCCGCCGTTTATTCGGACGCTGGCACTTACACAACCCCGGGATTCCCTCCCGTGACAGGCAACCGCCGTCAAGTGGTGCCTCCGATTGTTGAGAACGGTGTGCTTCTCGATAACCTGATCAGCGGGAATCTTCTGGTGGCTGAGTCCGACCAACGTGGTGGCAGCCAGGTGCAGGTGATCACCACCTCCGACTACGACTTCACTGGGAAGCAGAACATCTATGTTTCCTTCCACAACATCAACGAGATCAATCAGGATAATATGTGCGGTGTGGAATATTCTATCGATCAAGGCAAGACATGGCTCCCGCTGCTTTACATGTTCGACGACGGAACGACCGACCGGGACGGATCTGATGTGGTCACGAATCAGTTCACGGGGGTCCTTGATGCAGTTGCGACGTTCAATACTGCCCGGAACGATCAGGCCCATGCCAAGTCTTTTGGAACCTATATCGGCGCCGCGATCAACGCGGGGCTTGCCCCCTATCTGCGTGGTTGCCGCAACGATGATCCTTTGAACCAAAAGAGGGTTGAGCTTTTCGGGATGCCGCTGGCTGCTAATCAGGCCGCTGTTCGCCTGCGGTTTGTTCAGGCTGGGACAGGGAGCTGGTATTTTGGCATCGACAATCTTGGGTTCTATTCGATCGACCGCCCGGTGGTGCTTTTGCAGCCCGGCAATGTGGTTGCTGACTTTAACGGCCCTGCTCAGCTCAACGTTACGGCAGGCGGAACCCAGCTCACATACCAATGGCAGAAAGACGGGCGCGACATTACGGGAGCCACCAATGCTGTCTATCTGATCGCCAACACGTCTACAAACAGTCCTGGAATCTATCGCGTTGCAATAACGAATGCCTCAGGCTTTGCGATCAGTGACGAGGTTTCCCTATCGCTTCTCTATACCCCGGTGGTTCTAACCGCTCCTCAGGAGCAGACGGTCACCATCGGAACCCCCGCCTCCTTCTCAGTGACCGCACGTGGTGGCAGGCCTCTAAGCTATCAGTGGTTGCTTAACAGCAATGTGGTGGCCGGCGCGACTGGCTCGGTTTATTCAATCAGCTCAGCCGCTAACAACCAGGCGGGGTATTACCAGGTTCTGATCAGCAACGTATTCAGCACCGTTTTGAGCCCGGCCGCCAAGTTGACTGTGTTCTCCGGCGACATCAAGCAGGACATGGTGGTTCACTTGACCTTCGACAACTCCTACGCCGACACTTCAGGCCGGGGCAACAACTCCACGAACGTCGGGAGTCCGACCTTCACCAACGGTTTCCTGGGCCAGGCAGTCCATTTGACCACATCCGGCAGTCCTGCGAATGCTCCAGCCACCAACAATTATGTCACGTTGAACTATCCGTCTGACCTGAAGCTGGGCTCTGACCTCACAGGTGATGCTGCCAACTTCTCGGTTTCCTTCTGGACGAAGATCTTCTACCAAAATGATGATCAGGCCTTTATCGGGAACAAGAACTGGGATAGCGGCGGCAATCCGGGCTGGGTTATCAACACCCAGGGTGATGGCATGAAGTGGAACTACCGTGACAACGCGATCAACAACGTCCCGGGAGTTGGAAATACCCGCCGCGACAGTCCCCATGTCGCGCCGGAGCTTGAGGACGGGACCTGGCACCATGTTGTGGTCACCATGGCCCGCCACAGTGTCGGCAAGATCTATGTGGATGGGGTTCTGAAGAACACCTCCGCGCTCGGGACCGATTCCCTCACGAACCTGGTGGGCAGTGTCGATACCGATGGCATCGGTTGGAGCGTGAATATTGGTCAGGACGGAACCGGCCGCTACACCGATGGCGGTGGCAACTCCGCTGTGGACATGCTGATGGACGATGTGGCCATTTGGCGCCGGGTGGTGACGGATCTTGAGGTTGTGGGGGTGTTCAATGCAGGGTTGCGCAGCAACAGCGTTGAGAAAGCCACCATCTCGACTCCCGGTTCGGCACCGACTGTGACAGCACAGCCTGCCAGCAAGGTCATCGATGCCGGTGTTGATGCCTCGTTCAAGGTGGCGGTGTTGGGAACCCCTTCAATCGGTTATCAGTGGTATTTTGGTGCAAATGCTCTTCTGGGTCAGACCAATAAGAGCCTGCTGATCACCAACGGAACGGCGGCCAGCCAGGGTAACTACTTCGTAGTCATCACGAACGGATTCGGATCGGTCACCAGTTTGGTGGCAACTCTGACGGTAAATTCCGCGCCCAACATCTCAGGTCAACCCGCCAGCCAGACCGTTCTCGCCGGGAATACGGCCAACTTCACGGTCACTGCCTCCGGCGCATCTCCCATCACCTATCAATGGTTCAAGGGATCTGCCCCCCTGGCTGACCAGACGAATGCCAACCTGCTGATCGTCAACGCTCAGGGAGTGGATCAGGCCAGTTACAAGGTCATAGTGGCGAACAGCCTCGGTTCGGCAACCAGCAGCGTTGCTGTGCTGACCGTGATTACCACCCCTGTGATCACAGTGCAACCGGCTCCCAAGATTGTCAGCCCGGGGGCAACGAACGTGAGCTTCCAAGTGGCAGTGACCTCGCCTGGAGTGCCCACCTACGAATGGTTGAAGAACGGTGTGGTCATTCCCGGTGCAACGGCAAACCCGCTGGTTCTTTCGTTGGTCGCACCCAGCGATGATGCCAATTACAGCGTCATTGTCAGCAATGCGTATGGCACAGTCACCAGCGCGAGTGCACGCCTCACCGTGTTCACGGGTTCGATCGGCCAGAATGTTGTGGCCTACCTGCCGTTTGACGGCGACTACAACGACTATTCCGGCCTTCGCAACCACGGGATACCGAAGGGCAGCCCTTCGTTCAGCCCCGGACGTGTGGGTCAGTCGCTCCACTTCCAGACCACTGCCGACGGCGTTATTCGCAACTATGTGAGCCTCGGCTATCCTGACAGCCTGAAGTTTGGGGTCAACAGCTTCTCGGTCTCAATCTGGGTGAATTACACAAACCAGGTCGACGACCCTTCGCTGATCTCCAACAAGGACTGGAACAGCAGTTCCAACATCGGATGGGGCCTGTTCACCCAGAACGGTGGCAACTTCCGTGTGGTCGCCACCGGGACACCACGCGGCAGCGGGAACAAGTATGATACGACGTTCTCCCAGATCATCCGGGATGGCAAGTGGCATCAGGTAGTGTGCACCTTCTGGCGTGGCCAGACCGTCTCCACCTATGTGGACGGTGTGCTGGTGAACACGAAAGCATTCAACATCACAGGTTCAGTGGACACCGATAGTCTCGGGTTCTCGATCAATATTGGTCAGGACGGAACAGGCACCTACACCGATGGTGGCAGCGCAGCAGTCGAGGGGGATATTGACGAGGTCGTTCTCTGGAACCGTGTTGTCACCGAGCAGGAGGTTGCACTCCTTTACAACGCCGGTGTGAATGGCGCATCACTGCTGCCGTTTGTCACCAGCGTGACGCAGTCCGCTGGATCTGTAACTGTGAACTGGAAGGGTGGTCTGCCGCCCTTCACGGTCGAAACGAAGGCCAGTCTTAATGACGCCGTCTGGACACCGGTGGCGACCAGCAGTAGCCAGTCCGCGACCATCCCGGTCGGCGTGGGTGGTGGCTTCATCCGTGTCATTGGCCAGACCAAGTAATTAGATCAACATGGCCGGGTTCGGGCTGTCGGTGTTGGTGCCCGAACCCGGCTTTTTTTATGAATTCATATAAAACCTCGATTCGGCACCTGGTGGGGGTCGGCGTCCTCATTTCAGCGATGACTCTATCCGCCTCGGCGCTTGACCATATGATTGTGGTGGGGGTGGACGGATTGAGCCCTGACGGAATTGCCCACGCAGCTGCGCCGCATATGAAAGGCATCCGTGAGCGAGGATCCTGGACTTTTCACGCAAGAGCGGTGATGCCCACATCCAGCAGTCCCAATTGGGCTTCGATGATCATGGGAGCGGGGCCGGAACAGCACGGAGTCACATCCAACGATTGGGAACCGGACAAGTACGACATAGCCCCGACGGCCAAAGGTCCGGGAGGCATTTTTCCAACGGTTTTCAGTGTGCTAAGGGAGCAGCGTCCCGGATCGATTCTGGCGGTTTATCACGATTGGCCAGGCTTTGGACGACTTTTTGAGCGAAAGATGGTTGATATCATTGCTAATCCATCCGGACCCACGAATACCATGGGGCAGGCGGTCGAATATCTTCTTGCGAAACAGCCGACACTGATGTTCATTCATCTGGATAATGTGGATCATGCAGGTCATGAATTCGGGCATGGCACGGAAAAGTATTACGAGGCAGTCGCTGCGGCAGACTACCTGATCGGTGAACTGATCGCCGGTCTTGAAAAGGCAGGACTTCGAGACAAGACGATTTTACTGGTCACAGCGGATCATGGAGGCATTGGCAAGCACCACGGAGGGGCAACCATGGCAGAGATTGAGATTCCCTGGATGATGGAGGGACCGGGTGTGCTCCCGGGGCATGAGATTCCTGGCCCAGTGAACACCTATGATACGGCGGCAACGATCTCCTATTTGTTTAAGGTAAAAGCTCCATCCGTTTGGATTGGACGCCCTGTACGGGATGCTCTTGATGTGAAAACCACTACCGATTGTGATCGTGCTGCATCAGTGATCCGCTAGGACCAAATAAAAAATGAAGAACAACAAGCAAACCGTTCCCAATTTGGACAGTCTCCGTACTGAGGGTGATATAAACCTTGGTAAGAACCGGAGGCTCTGGTCGGAGACGCAGCAGGAACCTTCAACAAAGCAGATGCTGGCTGAGGATGAACGATGGTTCATTCATCAGGCAATGTCCACCCCATGCCTAAATGTCCTCCGAGCCGCAAGCGGCTCATGGATTGAGGATCAGGCAGGTCATCGGTATCTGGATTTTCACGGCAACAATGTTCACCAGGTTGGTTTTGGGCACCCCCGAGTCATTGAAGCGATCAAGGCGCAGCTCGACACTCTGTCCTTCTGCACGCGGCGCTATACCAATGAGCCGGCGATCCAATTGGCGAAGAAGCTAGCAAGCTCAGCCCCGGGCGACTTGAGAAGGGTTCTTTTTGCACCAGGCGGGACCGCTGCGATCGGGATGGCGCTCAAGCTGGCCCGTGCGGCCACAGGGCGGTTCAAGACCATCTCGATGTGGGATTCCTTTCACGGCGCTTCCCTTGACGCCATTTCCATTGGGGGAGAGGCCGCCTTTCGCCAAAATGCAGGACCGTTGCTGCCAGGATGCGAGCATGTTCCCCCTCCGGATGCTTCCCACTGTCCATTTCGATGTGGTGGTACATGCAATCTGGCCTGCGCCGACTATGTGGAATATGTCCTGGAGAGGGAGGGGGACGTCGCAGCGGTGGTTGCTGAGACGGTTCGGAACGTGCCAGTAATACCGCCTCCGGACTATTGGCGCCGTATACGTGCGGCTTGCGACAAGCACGGCGCACTTTTGATTTTGGATGAGATCCCCATTGGACTTGGCCGAACAGGAAAGTTTTTTGCGTTCGAGCACTTTAACGTGGTTCCGGACATTGTTGTGCTCGGAAAGGGGCTTGGCGGGGGCGTGTTCCCACTTGCCGGGATTCTGGCGCGTGATGGGTTGAATGTGGCTGCGGAGCGATCCTTGGGGCACTACACCCATGAGAAGAATCCTGTGGCATGTGCCGCCGGGTTGGCCGCTTTGGAAGTGATCGAGCAGGAGGGGTTGGTTTCCAGGGCTGCAAAGTTGGGGCAGCAGGCGGTTGTGGATTTGCAGCGTCGGCTGGCTGGACTGAAATTCTTCCGCTCAGCTCGGGGTTTGGGCCTTCTGTTGGGTGTGGAGGTTTGCGGAACGAACGGGAATGGAAACGAGGAGGCCGAGAGGATCATGTATGCGGCGCTGCGCAGGGGATTGAATTTCAAGGTTTCCAAGGGAAACGTGCTTACGTTCGCCCCTCCATTGAACGTTCTCGAAGCAGACTTGAGTCGCGCATGGGAAATTTTGGAAGAGTCATTTGTAGCCGTGGCTGAGTCTAAAGATTAATGAAGCTTTGGATCGAGGTGGGTTGGCATTCCTTGGGATGTTTCAGACATAATTGTCACGCATTTGTAACAAACCCGACACGGATTCGACATCATGCCGTTCCATTTTGAGCGTCAACATTATGACTCCAGTAAATTTGCACCGGACAAACAGAAAATGAATAGCTTCACATCAAACGGGCGCACCTACACACCGCCCTCGCAACCTGTTGTTGTTGTCTGCCTCGACGGCTCTGCGGACGAGTACCTCAACTCCGCCCTGGCCCGCGGGATGATGCCGAACCTCCAGCGGATGAGTCTTAACGGCTACCGGGGCATCGCGAGGGGACAGATGCCGAGCCTGACGAACGTCAACAACACATCGATCGTAACGGGTGTGCCTCCCAGTGTGCATGGCATCGGGGGGAACTATTTTTATGAGACGGCGACCAATCAGGAGGTGATGACCAATTCGGCGACGTTCCTGCGGGTTGAAACCCTTTTTCCTGCTGCCCAAAGAGCAGGACGCAAGGTGGGTGTCGTTACCGCCAAGGACAAGCTCAGGGACATATTCGCGAGTGGATTGATCGGGTTGGGCGGGATCGCGTTCTCCTCAGAAAAGGTTAACGAGGTAAGCAGTGCGACCCACGGCATCGAGGGGGTGGAGGCGCTGGTGGGTCCCAGGCCCGCCATTTACAGCGGTGACGCCTCAATTTACGTGCTGAAAGCAGGGGTGAAACTGATCGAGACCGGCCGTGCCGATTTTCTTTATCTCAGCACCACCGATTTCATCCAGCACAAGTTTGCACCCGAAGCAGCCGAAGCTCTCCGGTTTTATGCGGACATCGACGAACAGTTGGGGCGCCTACTGGAGTTGGGAGTTGTGTTGGGGATCACGGCAGACCACGGCATGAATGCCAAGCAGAAGCTGGATGGGTCGCCGGATGTGATTTATCTGGAGTCTGAACTGGTGGCCAGATTTGGCCCCGGGTTCCGGGTGATTCTTCCGATCACAGATCCCTATGTGGTTCACCACGGTGCCCTGGGGTCCTTTGCACAGGTGCACATACCGACTGATGTTGCCGGAGTTCAAGGTCAGGTCGCCGATTTCATCAGGCAAATGCCGGGAATCACTGAGGTGCACGATCGGGCGACTGCCGCACGGCTGATGCAGCTGCCATTGGACCGGATGGGGAATCTTGTCGTCTGTTCCGGGCGCTCCGTTGTGATCGGCCGGACGCCGGATTGGCATAATTTGAAGGTGATACAGGAGGGACTGCGTTCGCATGGTGGGAGGTATGAGGAGATGGTTCCATTCATCCTGAGCGAGCCGCTCAAGCCTGAATATCTCGCACGCACGAAGGGAGACCCTCGCAATTTCGACATCTTCGACTTTGCGTGCAACGGGACTCTGGCATGAATCTTTCGAGTCTCGTGGCCGGAAAACCGGTTACAGGTAATGGCACACTGAGGGTTTGTAATCCCTGGAACGGTGAGTTGGTGGGGAGTGTGTCCCAGGCCACACGCGCTGATGTGGACGCTGCTGTGGATGCGGCTTGCGGGTTTACATGCCCCCTGAGCCGATTCCAGCGTTCAGAGGTTCTCGAACGAACCCGCAGTGCGCTTGAAGCGCGCCGTGATGAGTTTGCCAGAACGATCACGTCGGAGTCCGGACTCGCGCTGCGGGAAACCCGGTACGAAGTTGGCCGAACCCTGGATGTGCTCCGCTTTGCCGCGATGGAGGTTCTGCGGGATGATGGCCAGATTTTTTCTGCTGACGTTTCCGCTCAAGGAAAAGCCCGCAAGATCTTCACAGTGCGTGAACCGCTGCGTTGCGCAGTCGCAATCACTCCCTTCAATCATCCCCTCAACCAGGTGGCACACAAGGTTGTCCCTGCGATCGCTGCTGGCACGCCGCTGGTATTGAAACCCTCGGAGAAAACACCGCTCGTGGCTTTGAAGTTCGCGCAACTCTTGTATGAGGCCGGCCTCCCGGGGGAAATGCTGAGTGTCCTTCTGGGGCCTGTTGGCGATGTTGCGGAGTCTCTGGTGAGGCATGAGAAGGTGGAAGTCCTGGCATTCACGGGGAGCGTGGCTATTGGTAAGCGCATCGCCGGGATGGCGGGCTACAAGAAGCTGGTGCTTGAGCTGGGCGGCAACGATCCGCTGATCGTCCTGAACGACGCCGATTTGGAATTGGCCGTCACACTCGCGGCCGAGGGGGCTTTTAGGAACTCAGGCCAGCGTTGCACGGCAGTGAAGCGGATTCTTGTTGAGGACGCTGTGGCCGCAGAGTTCACCGAACGGCTTGTAGCGAAAAGCAGGGATTACCTCTGTGGTGATCCGATGGCCGAAACGACACGGGTGGGGACCGTGATCGACGAGGCAGCGGCCTCATATCTTGAGAATGTTCTTGAGGAGGCGGTGGTTGAAGGTGCGAGAATCCTGGCCGGTGGTGGCTGCAAGGGGGCCCTTTTCCACCCGACCGTCGTTGCAGACGTCCCGCGCAACTGCCGGATGGTTGTGAATGAGAGCTTTGGTCCGCTCGCCCCGATTCTGAAAGTCAGAGACCTTGACGATGCCCTTGAGTTGGCTAACGCAACCTCGTTCGGACTCAGTTCGGGGGTGGTAACCAGGAATCTTGAAAGCGCCACGAAGGCGATCAAGAGACTGCGATGTGGCACCGTCAATATCAATGAGGTGCCGGGATTCCGGATCGAGTGCAGCCCCTTTGGCGGGGTCAAGGATAGCGGCCAGGGGGTCAAGGAGGGCGTGATTGAAGCCATCAAAGCCTACAGTTTCGTAAAGACATTCAGCCTTCCGTGGTGAAAACAAAGGAACTGAACTGATGACCGCCCGATTCGCCACTTTTAGCGGGGCGGGTGGTGCATTCTCTTTTGGAGAGAAGCAGTTGCCGCGCTGTGGGGCAGGGGAACTGCTTGTGGCAATCACGCTCGCAACGATCTGCGGTTCCGACGTTCACACTGTTGACGGGCGCCGGAGTGAGCCGGTTCCGTGCATTTTGGGACATGAGGCAGTGGGGAGGGTTGTGGCAGTTGGGGAGGGGCGGAGACCGAGCCTGATTGGAACAAGGGTGACATGGACTCTGGCGGACAATTGTGGAGAGTGTGCTCCCTGCTGCGAGTGGGATCTGCCCCAGAAGTGTGAGCGCCTGTTCAAATACGGACATGCACTACTAAGTGATGGAAGTGGGCTCAATGGGTGCTATTCAACGCACATATTGCTGCGCCCGGGCACGACGGTCGTTCCTATTCCTGGGGATTTGCCCGATGTGGTCGTCGCTTCTGCCAACTGCGCGCTCGCCACGATGATGAACGCGACAGAATCCCTGCCCACTCGGTGTCAGGTAGCGGTCATTCAGGGTGCAGGAATGCTGGGGCTATACGGTTGCGCCATTCTTCGGTCGCGCGGCGTGGGTCGTGTTGTTGTTGTGGACACCAATCCTGACCGTCTGGCTCTAGTGGAGGCATTTGGGGGTGAGCCTGTTCTAGGAAGCGCAGACGGAGCTGTTCATGAGGGTCATGCGGATGCAATCTTTGAAGTTGCCGGAACATCGGAGGTCATTCGCGAGGGAGTCCGCCTCCTGCGCCCGGGAGGATTTTATGCGTTTATTGGCATGGTTCATCCTGCCACTGATCTGGGTCTGACGGGCGAAGCGGTGGTCCGCCGCTGCCTTACGATCCGTGGTTTCCACAACTACGCCCCCCGGCACTTGATACGCGCGATAGGTTTTTTACATGAGCGGAGGTTGTTGCATCCTTGGGAGGCTTTTGTCTCCCCCGCTTTTCCTCTAGGACAGTTATCCATGGCTTTTGCGGAGGCTCGCAAGCAAGTCTGGCATCGTGTCGCAGTTCAACCATGAAACCACCCTCGAAAACCATTCAAGTTCCTCAAACTTCCACTCCCGGGGCTGAGGCGCTTCCGCTGTTCCAGCGTGGTTGGTTCCTCTCATTCTGGTGCGTGGTTGCCGCGTTTGGCGCCTACGCCTGCATGTATGCGTTCAGGAAGCCGTTCACGGCGGGAACCTACACAGCGGAACCATTCCAAGCCGGAGCGAAGACATGGTTAGTGCTCGCGCAGGTGCTTGGCTACACAGTTTCGAAATTCATCGGAATCAAGATCATCGCCGAGATGGCCCCGCAACGCCGCGCATTCGCGCTTCTCGGATTGGTGGGTATCGCACAGTGTGCCCTGCTTCTGTTCGCAGTTGTTCCATACCCCTATAACATGGCGTGCCTTTTCCTGAACGGTTTGCCGCTGGGGATGGTTTTTGGCCTGGTTCTGGGCTTCCTTGAGGGGCGCCGGATGACGGAGGCATTCGTTGCCGGGTTGTGCGCCAGTTTCATTCTCGCTGATGGTTTCACGAAATCCGTGGGCACATACCTCTTGCAAATGGGCGTCAAGGAGCAATGGATGCCGTTTACTGCCGGGGTGATATTCATTCTGCCGCTGTCGCTTTTCGTCTGGATGCTGCGGAGAATTCCTCCCCCTTCGAAGGAGGATGTTGCGGCCCGTTCCGAGCGTGCCCCGATGAACCGTTCCGAGCGATGGGCCATGTTCCGCCGCTATGCACCCGGGTTGCTCGGGATTACAGTTGCCCACCTGCTGATCACCGTGCTCCGCAGCATGAGGGCGGACTTTGCCCCTGAATTGTGGGCTGCCTTGGGAGCAAAAGTCGATGCCAGTGTCTTCACCCGCTCGGAGATGTACGTGGCTTTTGGGGTGCTTTGTGTGAATGGGCTGATGGTGCTTGTTCGGGACAACCGGCGGGCGTTCTTTCTGGCGATGGGTGTTGCGGTGACAGGCCTCAGCCTGATAGGAGTTGCGCTTCAAGCCTGGGAACTGGGGCATCTCTCCCCGTTCGCGTTCATGGTGCTGATCGGATTCGGGCTCTACATTCCGTATGTCGCGGTGCATACCACCATTTTTGAGCGCCTGATCGCGATGACCCGTGACCGTGGGAACATTGGATATTTGATGTATCTCGCCGACTCTTTTGGATACCTCGGTTATGTGGCTGTGATGGTGATGCGGAATTTTGGAAAGGGTGGCGATATTCTTCCGCTCTTTAAAATGGTGGCGTGGGTGGTGGCCGGGGTTTCGTTCGTTTCCCTTCTGGTCGCCATTGCCTACTTCGGGCTATGGCTGCGGCCCGCGCGACAGTCCGGGAGCCCGGGGCCGGCTCTGACAACTTCCTGATTCTTTGGAGGCATCATGGAACCTTGCGAAACAGCTGTTAACCCAACCCATCTCCCCAGAAGCCAACACCATTTCCATGGTTTCGGGTGGTATTGTTTCCGTCCGATCTCAGATGTCTCTGTAAGGGGCTGCATCTGGAGGTAGGGATCCGATCACCGACTCTGTTCAAATTCCAACACCATTCACAATTCCTCATCGACATGAAATCCAACCACTCCCTGCCATCCTCCCGCGACAAACTGCTTTTTACGCCAGGTCCGCTGACCACGAGCTCCACGGTCAAACAGGCGATGCTGAAAGATGCTGGTTCATGGCATTGGGAATTCAGCGCAAAGGTCGCCTGGATCCGATCCGAACTCCTGCGCATCGCCGGATTGTCGGTGGAGGGGGGCTGGGAATGTGTTCTCATGCAGGGTAGTGGCACGTTTGGGGTGGAGGCGATTTTTCAGACGGGTGTTTCACCCGAAGGCAAGGTCGCGGTGCTGACGAACGGTGCATATGGTGAGCGGATGCTTGAGATGTTGAAACGGGCCCGTATTCCTGCTGCTGTTATCAGGTCGGACGAGTCTACACCGCCCTCTATCGACGCGTTGGAGAGCATCCTCGCAAGTGACAAGGAAATCACGCACGTTGCGGCAGTCCACTGTGAGACCACCACTGGAATCCTGAACCCAATCGCCGAATACGGTGAAGTGGCCCGCAAATACGGGAAGATCTACGTGGTGGATGCGATGAGCAGCTTCGGCGCCATTCCGATCGATTTTGAGGACTGCCGGATCGACTACCTGGTTTCATCGGCGAACAAGTGTATTGAAGGGGTGCCGGGGTTCGCTTTTGTATTTTGTCGGCGTCCGGTTCTTGAAGCCACTTCAGGGTGGAGTCGGTCTCTCAGTCTGGATCTGCTCGGCCAGTTGAGGGGGTTCGATAAAAACGGTCAGTTTCGTTTCACTCCCCCGACACACAGCCTGCTGGCGTTTGAACAGGCATTGATTGAATTGGAACAGGAGGGCGGAATCGACGGCCGTCACAGTCGCTACCGCAGTAACCACGCCCGACTTCTTTCGGGGATGAGGGGGCTTGGGTTCTCCTCATTTCTGGAGCCTGAGGTGCAGAGCCCCATAATCACGGCTTTCAGGTGCCCCCGGGATCCTGCCTTTTCATTCGAGGATTTCTACAGGCGGTTGAGCGACCGGGGGATGATCATCTATCCCGGCAAACTGACACAGGCTGACACCTTCAGGATCGGGAATATCGGGCGATTGTTTCCTGCCGAGATGGAACAGTTGGTTCAGGCAATAGAGGCGAGCCTCATCGATGCAGGAGTGACTTTACCCGTGACTCACCCGGAGTGAACTGAATGTCCAAGCTGCAATGTAAAAGGAATCGAGGATGCTTCCCTCCCCGATTCCAGTTCTTCAATCGATGGCGGTCTAGAGCACCTGAAGCTACAGCAACCGCCTATCAAATCAAGGATTGGACACCGCCCGGTAAAATTTGTGGGTTGTGTTTATGGCACTGGTGTGTAGAAACGTGAAAGAGGCGGTATTGGTTGTGAGGTTTACCCAATTTCCAGAAACTAGGGATGTCGTTGCCTGCAGGCAGTAAACTGACCCGGTTGACCGGTCACCAGAACACTGAAACCAGTGGCGGGGAGATGGGTTGGCTGACTCAGTCTCACAGTGGGGGGCACATCCTGCAGACCGTGAATGTCCGCAGGAGAAAGCGCGCGGTTGTAGATGCGGAGTTCGTCTATGGCACCGTCAAAAAAGGACCATCGCAGAAAACCATCCCTGGGGGACTGCAACACCCCTAGGTTGGTTCATGCCGTGGAGGTCGTTCTTGGTGAGATGGTGATCGGCCACGATGGGCCTGCAGCCTGATCGGGCCCGCCTTTGTTGCCGGTGGTCCCGTCCTGCTGGTGCCAGGCGCGGCTGGAGATTTTGGCTCTGACGGGTTGAGCTTTTCCGATTTGCAGGTATTGTTTCGCCAGTGAAAAGGACTGGCATGTCTCGTTCGGCGGCCTCCGCGGCGGTTGCGTTGGCTGTTTTCGGCTTTGTTCTGGGTGGTTTCACCACCCTTTGCCCGGCCGCCGCCCCGCCACCCCTCAAGGTGCAGACCACCGATCCGGCCATTGCAGGGCAATTGGCCTCGCGCGGTGCCCGCCTCGTTGGGGACTACGGATCCTTTCAGGTTCTGGAGGCTGATGCGGCTGCCGTGGCCACCGTGGGCACTGCTGCGGTGCTCCGGCCGGAACTGAACCTCATCCTGCTTAACGCAGCCACTTTGGACACCCGTGCACCCGGCCTGCGTATGGCGAAGGCGATGGCGGGGAATTTCACAGGGCAGCGCTTGTGGCTGGTGCAGTTTGCGGGACCGGTCCGGCCGGAATGGCGCAGCGGCCTGGAGGGGGATGGTGCCCGTGTGGTGTCCTACATCCCGCAAAACGCCTATCTGATGTATGTCGATTCGGCCGCCCTTTCCCGCGTTCAGTCGAGGGCGGCGGTCGCGCCCGAAATTCAATGGCAGGGGGCCTATGAGGATGCCTACAAGATCCATCCCAAAGCCCGCACCGTTGACGCCCAGGGGCAGCCGAGGGAGATTGGCGCCACCCAATTCGCCCTGCAGTTTGTGGCGGATCCCGCCGCGAATGAGTCATCGCTGGCCCTTCTGAATCAGCTGGTCCTGGAGCCGGTGGACCGGATCGAATTTGCCTTTGATTACATGAATGTGGTGGCGCGGATTGCCCCGGAATCAATCCCTCTTCTCGCGGCCCGCCCCGAACTGGTGTCGATCATGCCATGGTTCCCGCGGCATCTGACCGGCGAGCGGCAGGACCAGATCATCGCCGGGAATTTGAACGCCTCCGGTTCATCCCCTACCGGCCCGGGTTATCTGGAATGGCTCGCCTCAAAAGGGTTCACCCAGGAGCAGTTCACCACCTCGGGATTTGTCGTGGATGTGTCGGATAGCGGCATTGATAACGGGACGACCTCCCCGGCCCATTTTGGACTGCATCTCGGGGGGGATGTGGCTGCCGCAGGGCGGGTGGCTTATGCGCGGCTCGAGGGAACTGCCACCGCAGGCAGCACGCTGAAGGGTTGCGATGGTCACGGCACCCTTAACACCCATGTCATCGCCGGTTACGATGGGTTGAGCGGTTTTCCGTTCGTCGATTCCCTCGGTTACCATTACGGGCTGGGGGTCTGCCCGTTCGTGTCCGTCGGCTCCTCGGTGATTTTTGATCCGGCCAATTTCACCAATCCAAACTACCGGAATCTGATGTCCCGCGCCTACCAGTCCGGTGCACGGATCAGCAACAACAGCTGGGGCGGTACGGGAACCGGGGATTATGACATCGACACCCAGATCTATGACGGACTGGTGCGGGATGCCCAGCCTTCCAACTCAGCAGTTCCAGCGGCCGGAAATCAGCAGATGGTAATCGTTTTTGCCGCAGGCAACGACGGGCCCAGCGCCGTCACCATGGGACCGCCCGCCACGGGCAAGAACATCATCGGCGTGGGCGCCAGTGAGAATGTGCAGGCCATCGGCGGGGCGGACAGCAGCGGCGTGCCTGATTCCGAGGCGGACAACGCCAACGATATCGCCCCGTTTTCAAGCCGCGGGCCTTGCACTGATGGTCGGCACAAGCCGGACCTCGTCGCTCCGGGCACACATGTCAGTGGTGGCGTCGCGCAGGTGGCGAATCCCGGTGCCACAGGGCAGGCGGATGCCTGTTTCACAGGCGACGGAGTTTCCGGCGGGGTGGCCAGCAATTTCTTCCCGCCGGGCCAGCAGTTCTACACCGCCTCCTCCGGCACCAGCCACTCGGCACCGGGAGTCTCCGGCGCCTGTGCCCTGGTGCGGCAATATTTCATCAACCAGTCCATGGAGGCACCCAGCCCGGCGATGACCAAGGCCTGGCTGATGAATTCCACGCGGTATCTGACCGGCACCGCCGCGAATGACAGTCTCTGGTCCGAAAGCCAGGGCATGGGGGCCATCGACCTTGGGCGCGCCTTTGACGGGGTCCCCCGGGTGCAGCGGGATCAGATCCCCGCCGACATGTTCACCGCCACCGGCCAGGAACAGTTGTACACAGGCAACATTATTAACGCGTCCAAGCCGTTCCGCGTCACGCTGGCATGGTCGGATTCCCCTGGAAGCACCACCGGGGCCTCCTACAACAACGATCTGGATCTGGTGGTGGAGGTCGGCGGCAAAACCTACTTCGGGAATGTGTTCAACAGCGCCTATTCCGCCACAGGGGGTTTGGCTGATGTTCGCAACAATGTTGAAAGCGTCATCCTTCCTGCCGGCACCACCGGAACCTACAGCGTTCGCGTGCGCGCCTCGAACATCACCTCCGACGGTGTGCCGGGCGTGGGCAACACCCTGGATCAGGATTTTGCGCTCGTCATTTACAACGCCGAGGCCGCAGCCGTGCCCCGTGTTTCAGGTGCCGGTGCCACCCTCGTGGCCGAGAGTTGTCCCCCGGGAAATGGTGTGATTGATGCCGGTGAGACCGTGACCGTCAGCTTCGGGGTTCGCAACACCGGCCTCGCCGACACCACCAACCTGGTGGTCACACTTCTCGCCACCAACGGAGTGTTCCAGCCCGGCCCGGCCCAATCCTACGGGGTTGTGCCCATGGGCGGGGTTGCTGTGGAGCGCCAATTCTCCTTCACTGCGGTCGGGACCTGTGGAACGGTGATACAACCCACCCTCCTGCTGCAGGATGCGGGAACGACCGTTGGATTGGTGAATTCCCGGTTTATTCTCGGAACCTACAATGCCAGTGAGATTTTCAGCCAGAATTTTGATTCGGTGACGGTCCCGGCCATGCCATCCGGCTGGACAAAACTCACATCCCTGGGCGGCGTTTCCCCGGCCACCACCAATACCCTGGCGGACTCCGCCCCGAATTCGCTCAAGTTCTCTGAACCGGATGTGCGCGGCGAGGCGCTGATCATATCGCCAGCCATCCCCATCGCCACCCCATCCGCCCAGATCACCTTCGCCGTCTCCTACGACACGGAGGTCGATCCGGCCGCATCCACCCTCGGCTATGACGGCACGGTGCTGGATATCAAGGTTGGCTCCTCCAACTTTGTGGACATCATCTCGGCAGGTGGCAGCTTCGTCACGAGTCCCTACACACGGCAACTGGACACCACCGGCGACAATCCCTTGAAGGGACGGCAGGCCTGGAGTGGCGCCTCGGGCGGGTTTGTTCCAGTTGTGATCAACCTTCCCGCCGCCGCTGCAGGGAAGAATATTCAGTTCAAATGGCGGTTCGGCACCGACGAAGGGAATTTCTATGGCGGCACAGGCTTCTATGTGGACTCCATCAAGGTGATTGATGGGAGCTACAGCTGCTGTCAGGTGCCATTGAACGACGCCGGGATTGTGACCATCAGCCGCACTCCATCGGGGCAGGCGCTGAGTGTGGAAAGCACCACCGGGGTAACCTACACCCTCCAATACAAGTCCAGTCTTTCGGATCCCCAATGGACCCCGATCACCCCCTCCGTGGTGGGAACAGGCGGGATCATCGTCCTGACCGATTCGACCCCCGGCTTGGAGAGTCGCTTCTACCGTGTGGCAGCCCACCGGTAGGCATGCGGATTTCTCCTCGACGGAAGATGGCTGTGGGGAAATGATGAAGCGTGCCTGCGTGCCTCATTTTTAATCCGACCGCCAAGGGTGACAAAGCCCGGCGGTTTAGAAGCAACCTTGACCAGTATGCCGGTGGCTTCACGTTGAAGATGACCACCGCCGCCGGTGCCGCACGGCGTCTGGCTGTGGAAGCGGTGGGTGAGGGGTTCGACTGCATCATCGCCGCCGGCGGGGATGGGACGGTCAACGAAACCCTCAACGGGATTGCCTCAACGCCGGGTGGCCTTGCCCAAGCCCGGTTTGGGGTCATCCCCCTTGGAACGGTCAACGTCTTTGCCCGGGAATTGTCGATCCCCTTCGAGTTGAAAGCCGCCTGGGATGTCCTTCATTCCGGCCGTGTCCGCACGATTGATCTTCCGTGGGTTGAGCACGGTCCCCGGGAGGGTGGCACACGCCGGTATTTCGCCCAACTGGCGGGTGCGGGGCTGGACGCCCGATCCATAGAGCGGGTCAGCTGGAAGCTCAAGAAAAAGGTGGGACCGCTGGCCTATGTCTGGGCCGGTTTGGGTGCCCTGCTGGCGAAGCAGACACTCATCGAAGTTGTGGGCCGGAACCAGCGGGAAGCGGGTCAGCTGGTATTGATTGGCAACGGCCGTTTATATGGTGGCGATTACCGGCTATTCCCTGCGGCGGATCTTACGGACGGATTGCTCGATGTGCTGGTGTTTCCCAAGGTCAATTTGGGGGTGCTGGCCCTTTGCGGCCCCTCCCTCCTGCTGCGGGGCAGCCTGCCAGCGAGTGCGGTGCGGAGGTTTCAGGCGCGGGAGTTTGAACTCTCAAGCAGCGGGGAAACGCCATTTGAAGTGGATGGGGAATGGGGCGGAAAGGTTCCGGCCAGGTTCGGGCTCGACCCGCTGGCTTTGAGGGTTATGACACCCGCATGAACCCGCCGTTGCAGGAGTTATTTTGAGATGAGCACATTTGTGGAACTGGCGATCGTCAGCGATATCCATTACCCAGGCCCACTGGAGCGGGCGCGAGGGCATGAATATGAGTTCGAGGGCATCCGGAATCCCCGGGCAAAACTCCTCCTGAGGCTCTTCAGAAAATACATCTGGCTGCACCGCCCCCTCGACCGCTGGCCACTTCTGGAGCAGTTCATTGAGTGTGCAAAAAATGCTGACTACCTCGTCTCGAATGGGGATTACTCCTGCGACTCGGGGTTTGTCGGGCTCGTGGATGAGCCCTCTTTTCAGAGTTCCAAGACCTGTCTGGACCGGTTGCGGGCAACCTTCCCCGGGCGTTGCTCCTTCACCTTCGGGGACCATGAACTGGGCAAGCTCAGCATGATGGGGGCCAAAGGCGGCATGCGCCTGGCCAGCTTCCACCGGGGGGTGGGCGAACTGGGTTTGAAACCGTTCTGGCGCGTGGATATCGGTCCCTACCGTCTTCTCGGGGTCACATCCTCACTGCTGGCCCTGCCGGTCTTTCTGAAGGATACACTGCCTGAGGAAAGGTCCGCCTGGGAGGAGTTGCGCGCCGGGCATCTGGAGGAGATCCGGAACGGTTTTGCCTCGATTGAACCGGGCGGCAGGATTCTTCTTTTCTGCCACGATCCCTCCGCCCTGCCATTTCTTTTGGATGAGCCGATGGTTCAGAGCCGGATTGCCCAGATCGAGCAAACCATCATCGGGCATCTGCACACAAATCTGGTGTTCTGGAAGAGCCGACTTCTCGCCGGAATGCCCATCCTGCGATTCGGCCCCAGCGTTCTGCGCATGACCACCGCGTTAAACCAGGCCAAGAAATGGAAACCGTTCAAGGTGCGGCTGTGCCCGTCCCTGGCCGGGACGGAGTTGCTGAAGGACGGAGGCTACTACAGGGTCCGGCTGGACCTGAGCGGCCGGACGAGCCCCCGGTTCACCAAGGGAGTCCTTGGCAAACCTTAGGATCCAAGCAGGTAGTAGGGGCGGGGGGCGTCGCGGCCGACCCCGTATTTCGGGAAGGCCTTCAGCGAGAAGGTGAAGCCCACCGTGAAGTCATCCGGCTGCCCAATCCCCTCCCGGAGGCGAACGGTCAGTGCCCCGGTCCAGCTGCGGAAATCCCGGTAGATCGAATAATACTGCTCCTGCATCCGGCCTGTGCGGGCATCAAAATGGTGGGTGGCCCGGAAGGCCCAATTCTCATTCAGGCGGTAGAGGAGGCTGTTGAGGAAGAGGTTCTGACCTTCCCCGGTCGAGGTGGGGAGGGTGCTGGTATCCTGACGGAGATAAAACTGGCCGACGGTCCATGCAAAACGGTCGTTCGGTTCAATGGTGGCCGTGGTGAGGGACATCGGGAAGGAGCCGGCATCGATGTCGTGGCGCGTCAGGGATTCCACGGTCAGCCAGCGTCTGGGTTTTAACACCAGGTCCGAATAGACATCCGCAAAGGTGGTCTGGTTCGCATCCGGCCGGAGGCGCCAATCGGTGTAAACATCCCAGTAGGCGAGATTCACCACCTTGCCGTCCCGCTTCGTCTGGATTTTGTTGCGCAGGCCGAACCGGGTCACGTTTTGGCTGTCGATGGAGTCGATGGCGTTGTAATCGGGGTAATCGATCGGGAGCAGCCGGAGGCTGGGGAGAACTGTGTCAAAGGCGGGCAGTTGGGTCGGAGTGACGTTGGGCCTCGGCACGTAAACATAGTTAACGGAGGGCTCAAGGATGTGCCGGAAGCCGTCCGCTTCCAAAAAGGAACTGTGCGCTCCCGCCCAGAGGCGGCTCATCTTCGTGGAAACTTCCGCACCGGTGTTGAATACCCCCCGGTATTCCTCATCCGTGTAGGCCCCGGGTCCCTGGCTTTGGGCGTAATAGGTGAACCTTCCGCCCACCCGGGGAGTCACATTCAGCCAGCCAAAAAAGGACCATGGCAGCAGCACCTGATGATAGGTATCCGCACGGGCTGCGGAGTAGGCGGGCAGCACGAGGAGGTCGTTTGTCTCACCGTAGAGTTGGCGATACCATCCGGCCGAGCTTTCGCTTTCATAATAGAGCGGGGTTTCCCCGATCTCCTGCCGGAAACCGGTCAGACGGACTTCGGGGAGGCGCTCCACCGTATCCAGAAAGTCATTCACCCGGGGCTGGGCATAGAAATCGAGGGAGAAGTTGCTCCAGAACTTGTTGACCTCCACAAAGGTGCTCGGCTGGGCATTCTTGCGGTAATCCCCCTCGTAGAATTCCCTGACCACCCCGGGATCCGTCTGGTAGCGGACCCGTGCACGGGCGTTCAGGTTGGTGGAGGGGATTGCGAGATAGGAGGCATCCACCCGCTGGCGGTCCGAGGGGGGCGTGGTGAAGGAGAGGTTCTTGTCGAGGCCGGGATTCTCATCACGGGCGTAATAGTATTTGATGGAGCCATCCCCCCACTCGCCCAGGTGGTAATTGAAATCCGGGCCAACGCCCGCACCCCGGCGTGTGCGGTAATCCATGTGGAATTCACCATCCAGCTGCTCATTCAACTCCCAGTGGTAGCCGGTGAGCATGTAGGCGCCAAAACGGCTCCGGTAACCGGGCACAAAGTTGAAGTGGTTGCCCTCCCCGGCAAGGCTGCGGGAATAATAGGGAAAATAGAACACCGGAACAGAACCCGCATACAGGGTGGCTGACCGAGCCTCGACCCGCTTGCCGGGGCGGATGATCACCGATTTTGCGCGTAGCTTGATCAGGGGGGAGGAAATGTCATCGGCCGTGACCAATGCATTCGTGGCTGAATAAACCCCGTTGGTGGTCTTCTGGGCGTGGAGGCCATCCCCGCCGATAAACACCGGTGGTTTCCCGACGCGGAACTGCTGGGCTTCCATCTGGCGGGTCTTGAAATTGTAGCGAACCTGGTCTCCTGCCCAGATCAGGTCCCCCTGCTGGATCCTGACCTTGTCCCAGGCGATCACCTCGCCGGAATTCTGGTTCACGGAAACCTGGCCGGCACTGAGGATGCCTCCCCCGTAGCGCACAACCACCCCGTTCGTGGCCGTCACCATGCCGGTGTTGAGATCGTATTCAACCGCCCCCTGGCCTGCCAGGGATTCGATCTCCCAAGTCGGTGCCTGCTGCGCCATGACCAGGGGTGCCGCGCCTAGGCAGAACATCACCGCAAAATATCGGACCAAGGTTCTCATCGTGCAGCCTGAGCTAAGCAGAACAACCTGAGCCTGCCAAGTGTGATCTGCGGCAGCACAAACAGCAGGGCGCATTCATGAAGGGTTAAGCTGGATGTTGTGGGTGCGGAAGCGGGCTCCCGGGTTCCCGGGGAGATTTGCGCCAGGTCCCAACTGTCAATAGTGAGGACTGACCCCTTTATGTAAGCCACTTGGGCTGTCCCACGTTCCATTCGAGGGTGCGTCGTGTGTTCGCGCGGGCTGCCCTGTAAGGGCAAAATGTGATAGCCCGGGCTGCAAAGCCCGGGTGCAGGCCGCCCCAAACCCATCCCCAAGCCCTGTAGGGGCGTCACACCGCCAGCATTGGGCGACCTGCAAAACCTGCATCGTTTGGGAGCTTCAGTGCCGCCAATGGATTGGCACAATGGCTTTTCACATATCATATCGGCTGCATGGGTAGGCGCAGGGACGCCAGGGCGCATGGCGGATGACTCCCGGCTGGATACCAAACCTCCGGGTGGGGTGGGGAAATTGCGAAAGGTCCCCAACTGTCAAAAGTGAGGACTGACCCCTTTGTGGCTGGTTTTTACCACCCGCTGGCATTCGTAGCCATCGTGTGTTCGCGCCTCTTCTGGCTGCCCTGTATGCACCTCGGGCTGTCCCACGTTCCATTCGAGGGTGCGTCGTGTGTTCGCGCGGGCTGCCCTGTAAGGGCAAAATGTGATAGCCCGGGCTGCAAAGCCCGGGTGTAGGCCGCCCCAAACCCATCCGCAAGCCCTGTAGGGGCGTCACACCGCCAGCATTGGGCGACCTGCAAAACCTGCATCGTTTGGGAGCTTCAGTGCCGCCAATGGATTGGCACAATGGCTTTTCACATCTCATATCGGCTGCATGGGTCCGCGCAGGGACACCAGGGCGCATGGCGGATGACTCCCGGCTGGATACCAAACCTCCGGGTGGGGTGGGGAAATTGCGAAAGGTCCCCAACTGTCAAAAGTGAGGACTGACCCCTTTGCTTTTTGACTTTCATCGCAACGGGATGCAAATTAAGACCCAGCGTGAGCACCGCGACAAGTATTTTAATCCAGCGCGCCGCCGCAGAACTCAAGAAGGCTGGCGCCCGGGAAATTTACGTTTATGGCTCCGCAGCTAGGGGAACCGATGACTTGTCCTCCGACCTTGATCTGGCGGTTTCCGGCCTGCCGCCGTCTGTTTTCTATCGAATGGGCGCCCGCGTCAGTGATTTGATTGGCCGCTCGGTTGATTTGATCGATCTGGACATCAACACCCCATTCACCCGCCATCTCCGCATGGAAAATGAACTCATCCGCGTGGGATAAGTTCCGAAAGCAACAGTCCACCGAACGGGAGCAATTGCAGCGGTTGCTCTCAGGGATTCATCCACTGCTCACCAAATGCCGGACCACGGTCCCGACGGAAATTGAGTTGTCTGCACTGGCGGCCGTGCTCCACTCCTTCTACACGGGCGTGGAAAATATTTTTAAGCGTGTAGCGGTGGAGTTGGACGGAGAGCCAGTGCGGGGAGACTCCTGGCATCGTCAACTCCTGCTGAGGATGAAAGAGCCAACAATGCACCGGCCAGCTTTGCTGTCGGATGAGCTGCACGACTCACTCATCGAATACCTGCGCTTCCGTCATGTTTTCCGCAACGCCTATTCCTTTGATCTGGATTGGCAGAAAATGTTGCCACTGGTGATGCGGTTGGAAGACACATTCAGGATCCTTGAAGCTGAGTTGGCTGCGTTTGTGGAGTGAGCGGACCACCCTCCCGCCTCACAACATGATAACCCTCTCGGCCGTGATTTCGTGTTCGCAACCGTGCGGGTGTGTATTAGATGAGCCGGACTTCTTTTTGCTGGATTTGTGTCGGTCTTTTGGTGATCGTAGTGGGGGGTTGGCAGGATGGTTGGAAAAAAGATTGTGAAAAAAATCACAAATTCAACTTGCCTGAGTTTTGGAACGGTGATTATGGTTGGCGTGCCCGGCATTTCCCCGGCGGGGCCCACAAAATGAAGAAAACGACAGAAATAGGCTATGATTCGCGCATCGAGGGGGATGTCGTGTATACGCGTCTGGATGCTGCCCTGAACTGGTTCCGCAAGAATTCCCTTTGGCCCATGCCGATGGGGCTGGCCTGCTGCGCAATCGAGTTGATGGGCAGCGGAGCGAGCCGGTATGACATCTCCCGCTTTGGGGCGGAGGTCATGCGTTTTTCCCCCCGGCAATCGGATGTCATGATTGTGGCAGGCACGGTGACCTACAAGATGGCGCTGGCGGTGAAGCGGATTTACGACCAGATGGCCGAGCCCAAATATGTGATCGCCATGGGTGCCTGTGCCTCAACAGGGGGAATGTATCGCAGCTACCCCGTATTGCAGGGGATCGACAAGCTGTTGCCGGTGGATATTTACATCGCCGGCTGCCCGCCGCGTCCTGAAGCTCTTCTGGATGGTTTGATCCGGCTCCAGCAGAAGATTGCCAAGGAACCGGTCCTATCCACGCTGAAGGTGGCTTGAACCCTGATCAACGCCCCAGCTCATTTAACCAAAACACATGCCAGCCGAAGAACTTGCACAGCAGCTCAGGGGCAGATTTGGGGATATCCTCTCTGAGCCCGTGGCCTTTCGTGGCGAGTTGACGCTGCAAGTGGCTGATCCTGAACGAATTCATGAGATTTGCCAGGTGGCGAAGCAGGAACTCAAGTTCGATTACCTGGTGGACATCACCAGCATCGACAATCTGGGGGAGGATCCCCGCTTCACCCTCGTTTATCATCTCTACGGCTATGGGCACAAGTCCTACCTGCGGCTGAAGCTTGCCGTTTCGGAGGAGGTTGGGCAGGTGCCGACCGTTACAACCGTCTGGCGCACAGCCAACTGGCACGAGCGGGAGATTTACGACATGATGGGAATCCGGTTCAAGGGACATCCGGATATGCGCCGCATTTTGATGTGGGAAGGCTATCCGGATCATCCTTTACTGAAGGATTTTCCGTTGTCCGGCAGGCCGGGCAGCGTTCCTGAAGTGGCATTCACGGAAAAAGCGCCACTTGCAGGGGGGCCTTTTGTGACTGTGTCTGGTGTCCGGGATGCCCTCTCCCGGGAACCGCGCGCACGCCTCCCTGAGGCTGATTCTGAACCCAGTTCGACCTGAAACCAAGATGGCCGAGACACGAGACATTGAATTTCGCGATGCAGCCACGAAGGCTGCCGGGGTTCCCGTCCCCGGGGATTCCGACGAGTCGTTTCCAGGCGAGAAGATGGTCCTGAACATGGGCCCTTCCCATCCGGCAACACACGGGGTGCTGCGCATCATTCTGGAGCTGGACGGAGAGATCATCACGAAGGCGGCGCCAGAGGTGGGTTACCTGCATCGAGGCGATGAGAAGATCGCCGAGAACATGACCTACACCCAGTTCATCCCCTACACGGATCGTCTGGATTACCTCGCGCCCCTTGCCAACAACGTCGCCTATGCGCTGGCAGTCGAAAAGTTGCTGGGGATAGACGGGCTGTTGACACCCCGCTGCCAGTTCATCCGGGTGATCTGCGCCGAACTGGCGCGCATCTCCTCCCACCTGCTGGGAGTGGGCTGCTACGCAATGGATGTGGGGGCGATGACGGTGTTCCTGCACACCTTCACGGAGCGTGAAAAGATTTACAACCTCTGCGAATCGTTGACCGGAGCCCGCTTTACCACCAGCTACACCCGGATTGGCGGGCTCTCCCGCGATCTGCCAGCTGGGTGGGTGGATGCCTGCCGCAAGTTCGTCAACGAGGTGGTGGAGAATATCGATGAGACCGAGACGCTCCTGACGCGGAACCGGATTTTTGTGGACCGGACGCAGGGAGTGGGAACCATCTCGCGCGAGGATGCGATCGACTATGGTTTGACCGGCCCGAACCTGCGGGGCAGCGGAGTGGAATACGATTTGCGCAAGGACCAACCCTATCTGGTCTATAGCCAGCTGGACTTTGAGGTTCCGGTGGGAACGACGGGCGATTCCTACGACCGTTACCTCGTGCGGATGGAGGAGATGCGGCAGAGCGTGCGGATCATTCACCAATGCCTGGACAAAATGCCGGGAGGCCCCATCAACGTGGCCGACGGCAAGATCGTCCTCCCGCCGAAGGACCGGGTGCTGACCCGCATGGAGGAGCTGATCCACCACTTCATGAATGTGACGCAGGGCATCAACGCGCCTGCGGGCGAGATTTATTTCGGACACGAGAACCCGAAGGGGGAGCTTGGTTTTTACATCAACAGCAGGGGGGGCGGCACTCCATACCGGATGAAGATCCGTTCACCATCATTTGTGAATCTCAGCATTCTGCAGCACATGCTGCCGGGGCACATGATGAGCGACACCGTCGCCATTCTCGGCTCATTTGACTTTGTGATGGGGGAGTGCGACCGATGAATCCGCAAACCATTTCCACACCGCAGGCCGCCGATGCAGGCACGGCATCCGCCATCCCCATTCCGAACCCGTTGTGCGAGCAGCCCGATTTTTCGGTGCCCGCGGAGATGGTGGCGGTTCTGGATGAGCTGATCACCCACTATCCACGCAAGCGCAGCGCCTCACTGATGCTGCTGCACGCTGTCGAGGAGCGCTACGGCTACGTTTCCCGCCAGGCCGTGGAATGGATCGCAGCCCGTCTGGAATTGGCTCCGATCAATGTCTATGAGCTGGTCACTTTCTACCCGATGTTTCATCGGCAGCCGACCGGCCGGTTCCACCTGCGGATCTGCCGCACGCTGAGCTGCGCGCTGCGGGACAGCTACAAAATCCACGATCATTTCTGCCGCAAACTCGGTCTGGACCCGCACGGGCACGGTGCGCAAACCTCAAAGGACGGGATGTTCACGGTGGAATTTGTGGAGTGCCTCGCCAGTTGCGGCACGGCGCCGGTGATCCAGTGCAATGACACTTTCCATGAGGAAGTCACACTGGAAAAGGCGGATAAAATTCTGGAGGGCTGCAAGTGAAACCACTTCCGGACCGGTCAAAAAACCAGGAAAAGTGGCTGCCCGACATGGATTTGAACCATGACAAACAGATCCAGAGTCTGCTGTGCTACCGTTACACCATCGGGCAAACGAACGTCATTAGCATAGGGATTTGCCGGATGGAGTCAACAAGTTGATTGCTGTCATGCCACAGGAATATCGACAAATTTTAAAATACGCGGATGCCCCCGGCTACACTCCGGATGTGGAGTGCTATCTGCGTCATGGCGGTTACCAGATCCTGAAAAAGACTCTGGAGATCGAGCCGAAGGCCCTGCCGGATGGCAAATCCATGAGTCCCGCGGAGCAGGTCCGCGATCAGGTAAAGCTTTCCGGACTGCGCGGTCGTGGCGGCGCCGGTTTTTCCTGCGGCCTCAAATGGTCTTTTGTGGACCGCCGGAGCGGCAAGCCGATTTATCTCATCTGCAATGCGGACGAGTCAGAGCCGGGCACCTTCAAGGACAAGCAGATCATTCACAAGGACCCGCACCAGCTGGTCGAGGGGATGATCATCTCCTGCTTCGCGAACGACGTTCATCTCGCCTATATCTATATCCGTGGCGAGTTTGCCGAAGGTGCGCGGATTTTGAACCGGGCCCTGCAGGAGGCGCGGGAAAAGAATTTTCTGGGGAAAAACATTCTCGGGAAGGGTTACGATCTTGAGATCCATGTCCATCGTGGAGCCGGTGCATATATTTGCGGCGAGGAAACCGGCCTGATCGAATCCCTCGAAGGGAAACGGGCCTACCCGCGGATCAAGCCCCCCTATTTTCCGGCCGTGCTCGGGCTCTACATGTGCCCCACGATCGTCAACAATGTTGAGACACTCTGTGCGGTGAAGCATGTTGTGGATCTCGGCCCCTCGGAATACGCCAAGATCGGCACGCCGAACAACACCGGCACACGCATCGTGAGTTTGAGCGGTCTGGTGAAGCGCCCCGGCTATTACGAGGTAGAGGTGGGCAAGGTCACCATCCGCGAGTTGATCTATGACCCGATTTTTGGGGGTGGGCTGAGGGATGGACGCCAGTTGAAGGCCGTGATTCCGGGCGGTTCCTCCTCCAAGATTCTCAAGGCTGGCGAGAGGTTCAAACTCAAGCGCAAAGGGCCGGATGGCAAGGATGTCGAGCAGGAGTTGGACATGCTGGATTTGCCCTACGATTTTGATTCGTTGATTGCGGCGGGGAGCATGTCCGGCTCAGGCGCGATCATCGTGCTCGATGACTCCACGGACATCGTTGCGGCCCTCTCGAACCTGTCCGAATTTTACGCCCACGAAAGCTGCGGCCAATGCACACCCTGCCGTGAAGGGTCGCTTTGGATGTCCAAGGCGCTCCACCGGATGGCGAATGGTCAGGGCCGGAAGGGGGATGCCGATTACCTGCTGAAGATTGCCGACAACATCCCCGGCGGTCGCACTGTCTGCGCTTTTGGCGAGGCCTGCTCCTGGCCGGTGCAGAGCTGTGTCACCAAGTTCAAGGATGAGTTCGTCGCCCGGGGCACGCAGGATGAGGAGCGCCGGGCCGCAGGTTCCAAATAACCGAAACGGATGTCCACCAACGCAAAAATCGAAACACCGCCCACGCCCGCACCGGTTGAAAAGATCAAGGTGAAGGTGGATGGCCGCGAGGTCGAGGTGCCAAAGACGATGCCTGATGGGGTCACAGGCAAGCCGGTGCCCACGACCATGATCCAGGCATGCCACGCCATCAAGGTGGAGGTGCCTCATTATTGCTACCATCCCCGGCTTCCGGTTGCAGGCAACTGCCGCATGTGTCTGGTGGAGTTCGGCACTCCCGCCATGGGACCCGACCGCAAACCGATCCTGAATCCGGACGGCACGGCCAAGATATTGAAATCTCCCCGGCCGGCCATTGCCTGCGCCACGCCGATCTCCCCCGGCATGGAGATTTACACCAATACACCGAATGTGCGGTTCATGCGGGAGGGGATTCTTGAGTTTCTCCTCATCAACCACCCGCTCGACTGCCCGATCTGCGATCAGGCCGGTGAGTGCAAGCTGCAGGAATATTCCGTCGATCACGGGCAGACCTCCAGCCGCTTTGCTGAAATCAAGGTTCACAAACCCAAGCGGGTGGATCTCGGACCGCGGATCATTCTGGATGACGAGCGCTGTATTCTGTGCACACGGTGCATCCGGTTTACTCGGGATGTTGTTGGAGATGATGCCCTTGGGATCGTGAACCGGGGCAGCTACAACACGATCACTGCCTACCCGGGGAAGCCGTTCGACAATAATTACAGCCTGAACACGGTGGACCTGTGCCCGGTGGGCGCGCTCACCTCGAAGGATTTTCGCTTTCAGATGCGGGTCTGGTTCCTCAAGGAAACCAAGAGCCTCTGCACCAGCTGCGGCACAGGCTGCAACGTTGTGGTCGGTTCCCGCGAGGACAGGATGTTCCGCTACAAACCCCGGGAGAACGACAGCGTGAACGCCACCTGGATGTGCGATCATGGCCGGTTGAACTACCGCTGGATTCACAATCCGGAACGTCTCGTGCAGGTGACCGTTCGCAACGGCGCTGCCGCCACCGTCTCCGACTGGAAGTCTGCGATGCCACAGCTCGCGGCACGGCTCAAATCGGCTGCACCGGGAACGGTTGCGGTGATCGGCTCGGCTCGGCAAACCACCGAGGAACTATTCCTCCTGGCAAAACTCGCCCGCCATTTTCAGGCCGTGACCGATTCCGTTCCGCGCACCGGCCCGGCGGATCACCTTTTGTTGAATGCCGATCGCAACCCCAACAGCACTGGCGCCGTCTTCACAGGACTGGCTGCCACGCCGATGGGGTCGAATCTGGGCAAGATTGCCGAGGGCATTCGTTCGGGGAGGATCAAGACCCTGATCGTGTTCGGTGAGGATGTCACGCGCCACGGGATTGGGGCCGACCTGCTGGCCCGGCTGGATTTGCTGGTGGCCTCGGACATTCTGCCCAACGCGACAACGAAGCTCGCCCATTTTGTTCTGCCCGGCTGCGCCCATGTTGAAAAGCGGGGCACCTTTGTGAATGTGAAGGGCCATGTCCAGAAGTTCATGAAGGCCATCGAGCCGAAGGGGGATGCCCGGGCGGAGGTTGAGTTCCTCAAGGAATTGCTCCCGACGGTCACGGGATGGACGGCTCCCCGCAGCCTTGAGGGTTTGTTCAATCAAATGGCGGGGGAGATTCCCGCATTACAAGGTGTCACCTGGGCGGCGCTCGGGGACACGGGTGTGAGGGTGCAAATCTGACATGACACAGGCGATCATAGATTGGGCACAAAGCCCCGCCGGAGCATTCGCGCTGTTCAGCGCGCTGAAGATTCTCTGTGCGTTTTCCGTGCTGATGTTCATCGTCGCCTACTCCGTGTGGGTGGAGCGCAAGGTTGCTGCGGCCATTCAGGACCGGATCGGGCCGAACAGGGTCGGGTTTTTCGGACTGCTGCAGCCTGCAGCGGATGCCGTGAAGGCATTCCTCAAGGAGGACTTCACCCCGGGCCACGTCCGGAAGGTCTATTTCTGGCTCGCCCCTGCGATCGTGATGATTCCCAGCCTGCTGACCATGGCCCTCATTCCGTTCGGGTCAAACATCGGCAGCCAGAAGATGGTGATCGCCGATCTGAACGTTGGTATTCTCTACACCTTCGGGATCGTTTCCCTGGGCGTTTACGGGATTGTCCTGGCAGGCTATGCGGCAAATTCGAAATATCCGTTCCTGGGCGGCATCCGCTCCAGCGCACAGATGATTTCCTATGAAATTGCGATGGGCCTTTCGGTGATCCCGATTTTCCTGCTCGTGGGGGATCTGAATCTGAGTTCGGTGATCTCCTACCAGAGCGGCGGGATTTTTGGCTGGCTGATCTTCAAGCAGCCGATTGCATTCCTGATCTTCATGGTCGCCATGTTCGCCGAGACGAACCGGTTGCCGTTTGACCTTCCGGAATCGGAGCAGGAACTGGCGGGTGGTTACAATGTGGAATACAGCTCGATGAAGTTCGCCCTCTTTTTCATGGGCGAATACGCGGCAATGACCACCGCCTCAGCGATGATGGTGACGCTCTTTCTGGGGGGCTGGACCCTCCCGTTTGCCGGACTCGACCAACCGGCGACGACCCTGATCGGTGGGATTCTTCACATCGCCATCTTCCTCGTGAAGATGTGCTCGGTGATTTTCATGATCATCTGGGTCCGCTGGATGTGGCCCCGGTTCCGTTACGATCAACTGATGGATCTGGGCTGGCGCCGGTTCATTCCGCTGGCCCTGGCGAACATCGTCATCACCGCAATCATCGTGTGGGCGGCAACCAAATGATTGTTAATCGAAAAAAGCTGAATTTTCTGGAGCGGCTGTATGTCCCTGCGGTCATCGGCGGCTTCAAGATCACGATCCGCCACTTCTTCAAGAAGAAGGTGACGATGCAGTATCCCGAGGAGAAGTGGGTTGTGCCCGAGGGATACCGGGGAGCCCCCTATCTGGTCAAGGATCAGCAGGGGCGCACGAAGTGCGTTTCATGCCAGTTGTGCGAGTTTGTCTGCCCCCCGAAGGCCATCCAGATCACCCCTCCGGGGCCTGGCGGCCTGCCTGAGGCTGGCAATGTCGAAAAGGGTCCGCGCGAATTTGAGATTAACATGCTCCGGTGCATCTTCTGCGGCTTGTGCCAGGAAGTCTGCCCGGAGGAGGCCATTTTCCTGATGAAGGATTATTCGCTGAACGGCAAGAGCCGTGAGGAGTTGATTCACAACAAGGAAAAGTTGCTCGCCATGGGCGGGGTGCACAACGACAAGATTCAAAAGTGGAAGACCAAGGCCGATGAGGCGCGGCAGCAGGGCCTGTAGCCCTGATGCTGTCAGGAACGCGGCCGGATGAGTTTCCGGTGGCGATCCCAGAAGGATAAACGGAATGCAGGATATTCTATTTTACGTGTTTGCCGGGTTGGTGCTGATCTGTGGATTTCTGGTGGTGGCAAATCCCTTCAGCCGCAGCCCCGTCACCAGCGCCATGTTTCTGGTGCTCACGATCATTTCCCTGGCCGGGCTCTTTGTTCTGCTGCACGCCTTCTTTTTGGCGGCGGTTCAGATTCTGGTTTATGCCGGGGCGGTGATGGTCCTGTTCCTGTTTGTGATCATGCTTCTGGACCTGAAGGTTGAGGACCGGAGACGGCTCAAGGTGTTCAGCATTGTAACCGGGTTGGGCGCATCGGGAGCCATTCTGTTCATGTTCATGCGCCATTTGTTGCACGCTCCACTGGTCGGTCAGTCCGCCACCCTTTCCGAGGGAGCCACAATCCCACTGGGCCATCTGCTGTTTGAGAATTACCTGCTTCCATTTGAGGTGGTTTCGGTGCTGCTCCTGGTGGCGATGGTCGGTGTGGTGCTGCTCAGCAAGAAGGAGTTGAAATGAACGTGGGCCTCGCACATTACCTTACCGTCAGTATCATCCTGTTTTGCCTGGGATTGCTGGGCGTCATGACCCGGCGGAACCTGATGGTCATCTACATGTCGCTTGAGCTGATGCTCAACGCCGCCAATCTGGCCCTGGTCGCCTTTTCCCGGTTCAACGGGAAGCTGGACGGCCAGATATTTGTCTTTTTTGTCATCACCGTCGCCGCCGCAGAGGTTGCGGTGGGGCTGGCCCTGATCGTCGCATTATACCGCCGCCGCCAAACGGTACAGGTGGACGATCTCACCACCATGAAGCTCTGAGCGATGAACCCGGAAACCCTGATTTGGATTGTCCTGTTCCTGCCGCTTGCGGCAGCGGCAGCCATCACCTTTTTCACCCGCTCGAACACTCGCCTCAGCGCCGGCCTTTCCATCGGTGCCGTGGTGGCAGGCTTCGCCCTGACCATTATTTACGTCGCCACGGCAGGCTGGTCGCCGGTGAATCCAGAGTCCTGGGTCCCCTGGCTCTCGGCAGGTGACCTTCAGGTCTCGTTCGGCCTTAGGATGGATAGCCTCAGCCTGCTCATGACCCTCGTGGTCACCGGTGTGGCCAGCGCCATCCATATCTATTCATGGGGCTACATGAAGGGGGATCCCGGTTTCGCCCGGTTCTTCGGATCCCTGAGCCTGTTCACCTTCTCGATGCTCGGCATCGTCCTGGCGAACAATTTTGTCGAACTGTTCATTTTCTGGGAATTGGTCGGTGTCTCCAGTTATCTGCTGATCGGGTTCTGGTTTGAGAAACCGTCCGCTGCCGATGCCGGCAAGAAGGCCTTCCTCACGAACCGCCTGGGTGACTTCGGGTTCCTGCTCGGGATTCTGGTGGTTTGGAGTTCTCTGGGGAGCGTCAACTTTGCCCTGCTGCAGGACAAGCTCGCTGCGAATCCTGACGCGCTCGGGTGCTGGGGGATGGCCGCCGGGCTGCTGATTTTCTGCGGTGCCATGGGCAAGAGCGCCCAGTTCCCGCTGCATGTGTGGCTTCCGGATGCGATGGAAGGCCCCACCCCTGTGAGCGCCCTCATCCACGCCGCCACCATGGTGGCCGCCGGTGTTTACATGCTCTGCCGGGTATTCTTTCTCCTGAACGTTCCCGCCCTGAATGTGATTGCCTGGATTGGCGGGTTCACCGCCCTCCTCGCTGCCTTGATCGCCGTCCAGCAAAACGACATCAAACGGATCCTCGCCTATTCCACCCTGTCCCAACTCGGTTACATGGTGATGGCGGTGGGCCTGCAGGGGCCGACTCCGGCGATGTTCCATCTCGTCACCCACGCCTTCTTCAAGGCGCTCCTGTTCCTGGGTGCCGGCTCCGTCATTCTTGCGGTCCATCATGAGCAGGACATCTGGAAGATGGGCGGTCTGCGCCACAAGATGCCGACAACCTGGCTCACCTTCCTGATTGGCACCCTGGCTCTGGCGGGTGTGTGGCCCCTGAGCGGCTTCTTCAGCAAGGACAGCATTCTGGCCCAGGCTGCCACACGGGGAAACTATCCACTGCTGGTCCTCGGGGTGCTTGTGGCGGGGTTGACGGCCTTCTACATGTTCCGCCTTATTTTCGTCGTGTTTCTGGGAAGTGGAAAGTCGGATGCGGCAGGGCATGCACATGAGTCGCCCGGGGTGATCACCTGGCCCCTGAGGGCTCTCGCGATCATGAGCACCGTGGGTGGAGTGATTTCCCTGGAGCCGATGCTTCACCATTATTTTACCAAGGGTGAGCACGGGGAGAGCCTTTCGCTGGTGCAGCAGTTAATTTATCCCTTCGTCCATTCAATGGGACCGGCACTCCTTGGGCTGGGTGCGGCTGCCGCGGGTTTCGCTGCGGCATGGGCTCTTTACTCCAAGGCCGGGAGCGATCCTCTGCCCGCCCGGCTGGGGTGGCTGTCCCGCGCCATGGCAAACCGTTTTTACTTCGATGAACTGTATGCGGCCACGGTAATCCGGCTTCATGACGGGATCGCCGGGGTTTCTGCCTGGGTGGATCGCTGGTTGATCGCCGGCCTGATGGTGCGCGGCACCCATGGAACCACGGAACTGGCCGGGCGGGCGATGCGCCTGTTCCAGACCGGGAATTTGCAGACCTACGCGCTGCTGTTTGCGCTGGGCATCGCACTGGTGCTCTATCTGGTGCTCGGAATTTAGCCATGTCTATCCTGACTTACATCCTGGGGTTGCCGCTTCTCGCCGCGTTGCTGCTGGCGTTCGTGCCGCGCAATTACCGCGTCATCATGCGCGCCGTCGCCGTGCTGGCCACCGGCCTCTCAGCAATTCTGGCCGTGGTGATGTTCCTGCGGTTCGACGCCGCCGCTGCGGGCTACCAGTTTGTGCAGCAAATTCCATGGGTCACCTCCCTGGGGATCTCCTATCACGTCGGGGTGGATGGCATCAATGTCGGGCTGGTGCTCATGGGGGCGATCGTTGCCTTCGCAGCTGCCTGCGTTTCCTGGGACATTGAGACCCGCGACAAGGAATACTACATCCTGCTGCTCGTGATGGCCGGCGGGGTGCTGGGCGCGTTTGCCTCCCTGGACCTGTTCTTCCTCTACATTTTCCACGAGTTTGCGCTGGTGCCAACCTTCATCATGATCGGTCTCTGGGGCCGGGGGGAGAACAGGAACTACGCCACCTTCCAGATCACTTTGTATCTCGGGTTGGGGTCGCTGCTGGCGCTGCTTGGGTTGCTGGGGCTGGTTGTGTTCAGTGGGGCGAACACCTTCGATCTGCCTCTGTTGACCGCTCATCTGGCAGCACATCCCATTGCGCAAGGTGTCCAGGCGATTCTCTTCCCGCTGCTGCTGTTTGGATTCGGTATCCTGGTGTCGCTCTGGCCGTTTCATAGCTGGGCACCGGCTGCTTATGCCGCCGCCCCCACCGCAACCGCCATGCTTCATGCGGGAGTGTTGAAGAAGTTCGGCCTCTACGCCTTGATCCGGGTGGCTTTGCCCCTCCTGCCGGATGCAGCCCGGCATTGGATGCCGATTCTGGCGTGGCTTTGCCTGGGGAATCTCCTCTATTGCGGCTGGGTGGCCATGCGCCAGAAGGATTTCAACTGGCTGATCGGCTACTCCAGCGTGGCCCACATGGGGATTATTTTCCTCGGCATCTCCACTCTCACCACCACCGGCATCATGGGTGCTGTGCTGGTGATGATTGCCCACGGTTTTCTCGCCGCGCTCACCTTCGGCCTGAGCGGATATGTTTACCGTCAGTCCGGCACCCTGCAGATGGACAAGCTGGGTGGTCTGGTGCGTCAGATGCCATTCATCGGTGTGGCACTCATGATGGCGGCCTTTGCCGGATGCGGCCTGCCGGGCTTCGCAAACTTCGCCGGAGAAGTCACGGTCCTCTTCGGGGCCTGGAAGGTTTATCCGCTGATCACCGTGTTTGCCTGCTGGGGAGCTTTGGTCATTGGGGGCATTTACATGCTGCGGGCGGTGCGGACGGTGCTGCATGGACCGGTTCCTGCCCATTGTGCCGGATTCAAGGACGCCCCGCATGCCTGGCGCAAGGCACCGTTCCTGATGCTTCTGGCCGCGCTGCTGGTTTTTGGCTGCTTCCCGGGCTTGCTCGCGCAGAAGATTGAACCCCGGGTGGCGGACATTGTGACGCAGGCCACCGCTGGCATACCCTCCGCCACAAGCGTGGCGGCCACACCCTTACGGAATTGATGAACACTTATCTGCTCACCCATGAAATTCTGGTCCTGGCGCTCGGTCTGGCGCTGCTGCTGGCCGATCTCTGGGCGCCGGCATCGTTGCGCGGCAAGTTCGGTCATCTGGCCGCGCTCGGTCTTGGCGGCATACTCCTCTACAGCATTTTCCAGGTGCCCGTTCCCGCTGCCGATGCCTCCACAGCATTCGGTGGCATGTTCGTTCTCGACAGTCTGGCCCTGTTTTTCAAACGCTTTTTCATCCTTGCCGCAATCCTTGTCCTGCTGATCTCCGTCGAGTTCTCTGACCACTTCAAGGCCGGTGCCTCGGAGTTTTATGCCCTGATTCTGTTTGCCCTGACTGGAATGCTGCTCGCCGCTTCGGCGAATGATTTCTCCCTGCTTTTTGTATCCCTGGAGCTGATCACGATCAGTTTCTACATCCTCACCAGTTTTCAGCGGTCGCGGGTGGATTCCCTTGAGGCGGGTGTGAAATACCTGATCATTGGCGCCCTCTCCACCGGATTCACGGTGTTTGGAATCGCCCTGGTCAGCGGCATCAGCGGCCACTTCAATTTCAACCAGATCGCCGCCGTTGCCCTGGAGCATCGTGAGAACCCCATCTTCCTCTTTGGCCTCCTGCTGATTCTGGGGGGGCTCGGTTTCAAGATCGCTGCGGTTCCATTCCAAATCTGGGCACCCGATGTTTACCAGGGTGGACCGACCCCTGCGGTGGCCTTTCTGGCCATCGGTTCGAAGGCGGCCGGTTTTGTGCTCCTGTTGCGCTTCCTGTTTATCGCAGTGCCGGATGTGGCAGCCAACTGGTCCTCCCTGATCATGATGATCTCAGGTGCCACGATTCTCTATGGCAATCTGTGTGCGATTCCCCAGCGCAATTTGAAGCGGTTGCTGGGCTATTCGAGCATCTCCCACGCCGGGTATCTCCTGCTGGGTATTTCCGCCCTCACTCATGCGGGTCAGGCGGCTGTGCTCTACTATCTCGGAGGCTACCTGTTCACTGTCCTGGCGGCCTTCATCGTCATCTGTCTGGTCCTGAGGCAGCTTGAGACCGATGACATCAGCGGATTGGCGGGCCTGAATCAGCGCTCACCCCTGCTGGCCACCACCATGACCCTGTCGATGGTCTCGCTCGCCGGTATCCCGCCGCTGGCCGGCTTTTTCGGGAAGTTTCTCCTCCTCAAGTCCGTGATCGAACAGGCTGGCACCAACTCCCATTACTGGTGCCTGGCCGGGGTTGCCATCATCGGAGTGGTGATCTCGTTCTATTATTACTTTGGGGTGATTCGCGCCATCTATTGGTCTGAAGAGGCGCCCGACCTGACACCCATCCCGATTTCATTGCCGGCCAGGCTTGCCATCTACATTTGTCTGGCGGGAATGTTCTTCCTCGGCATGTTCCCGGCTCCCATGGTTGATCTCGCCGCCTGTGCGGTGCGGGCGCTGAAGCCGTAGACATTCTCAAAGTCCCAACTGGGCAAGCCGATAAAACGCCTGGCCGCCGGGGCGGGACAGGTGCAACTCCAACTCGCAGGCCATTCGCTGGGGCGTGTTGGTGACAATCATCCACGGACCTGAGAGAGTCGGGGCGGAGGAGAGCCTGAACCCGGAATATTGCGCCGGCCATTGGAAGCGCAGGAGGGCACCTTCCGGAATCACCTGGAGTGGAGGACCTGCGGAGACCGGCTTCCGCCATATCAGCCGCACGTTGTCCAGATGGAACAGTCCCGGTTTCTGGTTCCAGGAACCGCTCACCTGCCAGATGTTTATCGATCCGGCAATCTGTTCACGGGTGGCGTTATAGACCTGAAGGCCGTCCGATCCATCGAGGCGAAGTGAGAAATGCCTCCATCCTGTGAAGCTCAATTCCACATCGTAGTAAAGGAAGGCCCCCCATTGATTGGACCATAATTCCAATCGGATCCTCGCCCCGCTCGCATCCCCCCACAAATCAAATTCCAGTGAACTGTTATCCACTGGAAAGGCGACGGTCGCAGGGAAATTCATGTTCACGAAACCGTAGGCGGCACCCACGCTGAAGCGGGTTGAAGGGGTGCCATCCAGCATCTGCAGGGTGTTGTTGATGCTCAAGGTCAGGGGTGGAGCGGGAATTCCGTAAGGGGCTCTCGACAGATTGCCAAGATCGAGGTTGATAACAGGCTCCGCAGCGGCCGGGAGGGCGTTCTTTCGCATCAGCGCCACAAAGACGTCCGGAGTCACGACCTTCACATGCGGATCCAGTTGGGCCATGCACTGCCGGATGCTGTCCACCGTGTGGGACCAGGCATGAACCGCGACCATGGAATAGCCCTCTGTGGTTGATGGGTTGCGGGTCCGCTGGTTCAGAGCCGTGGCGACCTGGACCGGACCATTCGCACCCCATAGCGTGGTGAAGGCGGAGATGACCGGCTTCCCCGCCAGCCAATGCACCGCACCCTTGTATTTCGCGTAATCCCCAAAGGCATCCCAATAGAAAATGGCATTGAGCGTATCCTGTTGCAGATAGGGCTCATAGACGGAAGGGGTCTCAAATCCGGATTTATCGAGGACCACCAGCGAGGAGAGGCCCAGATCCCGAAGGTAGCCGGAGAGCCGGGAGGCATTGGTCGCACGGGCACCCGCAGACATGAGTGATGGGTAGGCGTAGCCGATGGGAGACATGGCCACAAAAATGTTCGTCGCGGGCTGCGTGATGGAGGCCTCCTCATACAGCCGCTCCACAATCGTTGGGGAGAGGTCGCGCAAACAGGGTGACAGGCCCCAACCCACCGGGACCAGACCCCGAGCCGGGCTGCCCCACCAGTTTGTGCTGCTGAGAAAAGCGTTGTGAAACCACTGCACATTGTCGCCATCCGTAAAAATGAAGGTGGCATAGTGGACGTTCGTTTCGGCAACGGTCCCCTCCGGGCAGGCGGTCTGTGCCATGGGAAGATGGGTTGCATCACGAAAGGAGGAGAGCAGGGCAAGGTTGAACGACCAGTTGGCGGCGACGAGCGACTTGTCGTGCCGGGAGTTTTCCTCGGTGAAGGACAACTCGTCGAAGAGGGGCCAGCCCAAAAGCAGGCCGTCAGACGGCATTTCGCTGAGGAAGGCGCGACGCAGGGGAGTCGAGGCACCGTCGAAGAAAACGGGAACACCGGTGGCGGCCGCATAGTCATTCATGCAGACAACATCCCCAAGCAGGGCAGGATTATTGTTCTGCTCGAGTGCCAGATCCCGGATCGGCCATGTGGGCCACCAGTTGGTGTGAAACCAGTCGTCGTTCTTGTCTGCGCACTCAAAAACCTTGGTCCATCCCCGGCTGATGGCGTTGGTCTCCGCGACCGCGTCAACGATCACCGCCTCGTATTTGTAGGCGGCCATGCGGGCGATATTGAGGGAATCAGGATTGGATGCGAGATCGCAGCGAACATAACCCTTGTGAAAGTTCGTCTGAAATCGGGCAGCCAGAGTCCACGGGGTTCCTGGAGCGCTCCAATAGGAATAGGTGACACCCCGGCGCTTCAACAGATCCTGCAAAATCATCCGGTGATCCACGTTGGGCTCGATGAAAATATTCTGGGCATTGGTCTGCTTGAGCAGGACTCCGGCCAGAGATTCCATGAGGATGAATTCCGCGCGCGCCACCTCAGGGCTGGGACTCAGGGCGATGGGGGTTGCCCCGGGGCCCGACCAGGTCTTCGCCACCAGCAGGGACCTTGGCGGCGAGAGCACCGGAAAATAGGAACGGGTGGCCGGGTTGTAGGCCCGCGCCGGCAATGGGTGCCAGAGGCTTACCGCCACCGCCGCGACAAGACAACGGAACAGGGCTGAAGGAATGGTCATGATTTCACTATTTTGTGGGAGGTGACTGCTGACCCGTCTGTTCCGGGGCAAGCCCCCGCCTGCGCCATTCGCCTGGCGTGAAACCCGAACTGGTGCGGAAGACGGTCGCAAGATACTGGCTGGAGTCGAATCCGCAGGCCATGGCGATCTCCGTGATGCTCCATTCAGGCTTTGCGATGAGAAACGCCTTTGCCGCCTGCACCCGGCAGTGGTTTAGATACTTTGCCGGGGTGAGGTTCGTGATCCTTTGGCAGTAACCGGCGAATGCGCTCGAGGCGAGGCCGCATTGGGCCGCCATCTCAGGCAGGGTCCAGCGATTTTCGAGATGCTTCGGAAGCTCGCTGAGAAACAGCTCCACGGTGCGGCGGGTGGTGCTCAGATGGGGGTTCAGCGGAACCTCCCTCAGCTCCAGCAGTTCGCGCAGGGAGATAAACAGCTCGTTGATGTAAAAGCGGAGCCGGGTCTCCAGACTCGGTATGGATGATTGCTGGACAAGGGTCGCGAGCTTTTCGAAGCAGGCGCCAATCTCATCGTTGGCCCGCCAGACAGGCTGCTCGTTGTGGCTCAGGAGGGTGGTGAGACGCTGCAAATCCCCGGGCGAGAGGACGAGCCACTCCGGCCATTTCCAGGACTGGTCCGGGCGGCGCACACCCACATCCAGAATGAGCCAGCACAACCGGCTGGGACCCACGTTTGGATTGCCCACACGGTGGCGCTGCCAGGGGCGGGTGATTGTGAGATGTCCACTCTCCAGCTTGAACCGTTCATTGTCCACCTGGAAATCCGTTTTGCCCCGTGCCAGGTAGGTGAGTTCTATTCCCTCGTTCAGGTGCCAGTCGAGGCCCCAGGATTGGGCCACCGTGGCATCCCAGAAGCCGACAGTGGAAATCTCCGGCAACATGGCCCCGGGAATGATGCGCCCGGGATAGCCGCGACGGACGAGTGCGGAGAGGCGCACCTCCCCCCGGCGCACAGCCTCCCGCAGCGGTTCGCAGCGATCCGCGTGGTAGGTCTTGTCCAGATCGAAATAGACCGCCGGTCGCAAGTCCTCTTCCCGCCGTTTTGTTGGAACAGCCATGCGTCGTTCAGTTGGTATATCGTTTGAAGCATAAACCATCCTCTGGCCAATTACGTTCAAAAAATCGTGATGTTGAAAACTTGCGGCTGTTCTCTTCGAAGCATCAAGGGCCCTTGGCTGAGGCTCGAGTCAGGAATGCAACCACCGACCGTGTGAAAGCCGGGTCGCCTGGATGTTGCAAAAGGGCTGGCAGCGCAAGCGCCATACCGCCGGAGGCTTTAAAATTGGCTCAATTGCCGTCAGAGTGGCGATTTCGGGGTTGAAACGATCGCGGGCCTTTGTGTGTTCAATCATAAGGATTTGCGGGCGATCTGCCAGATGTGCCCTGGTGGCTCAGGCTCCCCGAGGGTGGAAGTCTGATGTTCAAAAATTCCCATTCTTGAAATTTGAAAGAACGTTGTGGCATTTTGTGCTAACTTCTTCACAAGCTCAACCCATCAAAAACACGAATACCATGAAGAAACTTGTTCTCTTCTCCAGCCTGGCGGCAATCCTTGCCTGCTGTGGCAACGTCACTTCTGCAGCCGAAATCTCAGGCACCATCCTTTACCCCGGCAGCCAGACCGGGGCGGTGCGGATCACTGCCAGCCAGTCGTTCACGGGCAACAAGGTGTTGAAATTAAGCGGGGCGGGAACGGTTCGCATCGATTCACTCACCAGCCTGGCGGGCCCGGAATTGACGATCCAATTCTGGTTCAAGGGGGCCACCGTCCAGTCAGCGGTCCGACAGCAGGCAAGCGGTTACATCATTGCCGGTTGGAATGGCGGGCACCTTTCATCCACGGACGGGGCGCTGGCCGGTGCGGTCACTGGCGTGACCGACGGGAACTGGCACCATGTGATCATGACCCGGAAGCGGAATGGAACATTCGCAGGCTATGTGGATGGCACTCTCAAGGCCAGCGCGCCGGTGGGAGCGACCGATCTGCCGAATGTAAACGGGGCTGTCTATCTGGGTTCCCTGGCAAATCTCGGGGAATACACCATCGGGGAACTGGACGAAGTTGCCATCTGGAACCGGGCCCTGCCCGCGTCGGAGATTGCCGCAAACTGGAGTTCGGCCATCTCGCCGACAGCCGCCGGTTTGGTGGGATATTGGAAGTTCGACGACGAGACGTATAACGACTCCACGACCAACGGGTTCGCTGGAAGCCCGATCGGGGACGCTGCGATCGTGAGTGACGACATTCCCATCTACAGCCAGACGGTCACTGTGGCCGGCCCGGGGCCTTACACGATCACCGGAATGCCGGGCGGCAGTGGCTATTCTGTGACCGCGTTTATGGATGTGAACGGGGACAGTGTCAGGCAGTTTGGCGAGCCATCAGGATCCCATCCGGGGAACCCGCTCACGTTGAGTGGCAGTTTGTCAGGGGTGGACATCACTCTCACCGAGCCGCCCCACATCACCCGGCAACCGCAGGCGCCTGCGGGCAACCGCGCCGGCCTTGGCGGGAGCATTGGTTTCTCAGTCACCGCTCAGGGAACGCCGAACTTGAGTTATCAGTGGTATCGGGATGCCTCCCCGCTGGTGAACAATGCCCGGATCAGCGGAGCCACGACGGCGAACCTGCAGATCAACGGCCTGGTGGCGGGTGATGCGGGAGGTTACTCCTGCACCATCGCCAACGCCCAGGGTTCCGTGGCCAGCAAAGCCCCCCAGCTGTATGTGGTGACCGATCCTAAAACCATCTCGGGCAATTTCATTTATGGAGGAACGGGGACGGGGCAGGTCCACACCCTGGTCTCACAGCTGCGAAACAATAACAAGGTTCTGAACCTGGGCAATACGGCGACAAACTACGCGGCCACCACGCTGATGGATCTGTCGGGCGATGAACTTTCCATCGAATACTGGTTCAGCGGGTCGGGCAACTTTTCGGTTGTGCGGCAGCAGGGCGGCCCGGGTTACATCGTGGCGGGTTGGGGGGCCGGGCTGGATATCCTGAGCCATGACGGTGGCACCTCCGGCGTCAAGGTGTCCAATCCACCCTCCATGGTGATGGATGGGAATTGGCACCATGTGGCGATGACCTGGAAGCGCAACACAGTCAACGGCTTTGCCAGTTATCTGGACGGCGAGCTGGTGGAGCAACGGAACAGCGCGGACGCGGCAGTTCCCAACATTGGTGCACAAGTCTTCCTCGGAACCTTTGCGGGAGTGGCGGAATTTGCGCACGGCATGCTGGATGAAGTCGCGATCTGGGGCAAAGCCCTCTCACGCTCCGATATCCGCAGCCACGCACGCGATGGCCTCAGCGGCTCTGAGGCGGGCCTGAAAGGTTACTGGAATTTTGATGATGGCATTGGCCAGGATCTGACACCCAACGGGAACCATGCGGAGTTGCGGGGGGGAGCAACCATCGATGTCGCCTCCATCCCGGCCCAGGGTGCGGTTTACCCGGATGTCTTTCCGGGCGTTGGCCCCTATGCCATCACCGGCATTCCCGCCGGGGCAAATTATTCGCTGTTTGCTTTCCTCGACAACAACGGCAACGGGACCCAGGATATTTCTGAACCGCACGGTGCCTATTCGGGGAATCCCTTGAACCTCGCCTCATCCCTGAGTGGTGCGGATATCGTCCTTTTCGAACCCGTCACCATCCTCACAAACCCGGTATCTGTAACCGTCCTGGAGGGGGAGACAATCCACCTGAGTGCTGTGACAGGGGGAACGTCCAACACGTTCCAGTGGCGGCATTATTCAACGGCGCTGGCAACCGGCGGCCGTGTCAGCGGGGCGCAGTCGGAATCCCTGACCATCACGGGGGCACAACTGTCCGATGCCGGGGCCTATTCACTGGTGGTGGTCAATCCAGTGGGCACCGTGACCAGTATGGGGGCGGCAGTGATCGTGCAACCGGCGGCCCTGACCAGCCACCTGATTGGAAACTGGAGATTCGATGAGACAACCGGCACGGTGGCCCAGGATTCCACCGGGCTCTCACAAGCGGGCAATCTTTACAACTTCCCCGGCGATGATTCCCAGTGGGTTCCCGGTGTTGCCGGCCGTGCCTTGAGCTTTGATCCGACAAACCAAAATCATGTGATCGCCCCGGATTACCTCAAACCCACCAACACGATGGCTGTATCGGCCTGGGTATGGGCGGCATCCAGACCGGCCTGGGCCAGTGTCGTGAAGAACTGGGGCCCCGGACTGCCGGGCCAGTTCCATCTTGGACTCTACGGGGAGAGTGGCGAGATCAGCAATTTCATCACCGATGGTGCCGGAAACGCGGTGAGTGCTGTGGATACAACACCACTGCCATTGGGGAGCTGGCAGCATGTGGCTTTTGTGGCGGATGGTGTCCACATGGTGCTTTATCGAAACGGCATCCAGGTGGCATCGTCCGCGGCCTACAACGGCACATTGCTGGTCCCTCCCATGGCGAGTCTGGGCATCGGTGTGAAAACGGATGATACCGGGACAAGCCCAAATTCTGCCGCCCCTGCATATTGGCAGGGGAAGATTGATGACATTGGCATTTGGAGTCGTGCTTTGAGCAGCGACGAGATCCAGGGCCTCTACCTGTCCGGCCTGAACGGCAAGGGAATAAGCCAGGCCTCCGCTGTGAAGCGGATCACGCTGGGCATCTCGCTCAGCGGGTCCCAGGTGACCCTTCACTACACCGCCGGAACTCTTGAGTGGTCCAACGATCCCGGGACCGGTTGGACGCCGGTGCCGGGCGCGAGCGCACCGGCTTTCACCACCCCCGCCACCCTGAAGAAGTTCTTCCGGGTGCGTTAGAGGCCCGTTGTAAATGGAGGGATGTGGGCCTTGTGGAGGCCCCATCCCTCCCCGGAATTTGACACCGCCAATAATGAAAATCTTGTAAACAGAACGCTATGGAACGAAAATGGAGCATGAAATCCAACCGCGCAGCCAAGGCACCCCAATGCCCGGGGATCCATGCCTTTACCCTGATTGAGCTGCTTGTGGTCATTGCGATCATCGCGATTCTGGCCAGCATGCTGCTGCCCGCGTTGAGCAAGGCCAAGCAAAAGGCCCATCAGGCCAGTTGCATCAACAACAACCGGCAGATGATGATCAGCTCCCAGCTGTATGCGGATGACAGCGCGGGGAAGATGTGTTTTACCTTCGTCGTCCGTGGCGCAAACGTGGAGCGCAGGCTTTGGTTCAATCTTCTGGCCCCCTACTGCCGCACCACCAACCTCGCCCTCTGCCCGGTGGATGCCAAGGATCTTGCCACCAAGTCCTACACGGTCTATCCATCCGATCCGAAGGATCAGTCGGTCATCAACTACGAATACAATTTCCAGCTGGGCGGTTGCGACTGGCCCGGTTCCTGGCCAAAGGAGACCTATCCGCAACAGAGCTACTCGGGAGTTCGCAGACCTTCCACGACTGTTCAATACAGTGATGGCGGGAGTCTCCCGATTGATACCACGAATCCGGAGAAATGCGTCACAGCCCAGTCGAAGGAAAAGCCGGGCTGCTGGATCGTCCAGGACCCTTCGGGTTCAGCCAAACCCAGCCCGATGGCGACCTCTTCAGGTGACCCCAACTGGGGCGGGCCACGTCTCAAGCACAGTGGCCGGAGCGTGGTCATGCTTGTGGATGGCCATACTGAAGCGCTGAAGTCCTCCAGATGGTATTGGTCTGGAACATCCTGGCTGAGGCCGGATGTGGGTGGTGAATAACAGATGATCGTCCGTGGAGAAAATCCTTTTAGTGCCTAACAAGAAATGAACTCAAATCAATCCACAACTTTGTCCACAGTCCGACCCGGAACCTCCCGGCGGGCATTCCTGCGAACCACCGCCCGCCTGGCCACGGTCGCCAGCATCGTCGCCGGTTTTCCCATGATCTCGCGCGGGCGGGTGTTGGGTGCCAATGACAGAATTGGGGTGGGCTTTATCGGCGTGGGCGGGCGTGGCTCGGGCCATGTGGGCACCGTGCAGCGCCTCGCCCAGGGAGGGGAAAATGTGAAGCCGGTGGCCGTGTGCGACGCCTTCCGCTACCGGCTGGATGAGTCTTCCAAGGCCAGCGGTGCCAAGGCCTACTCGAAGCATGCCGATCTGCTGGCCGATCCCAATGTGGATGTGGTCTGCATCGCCACACCCGACCGGCTGCATGTGCCCCAGGCGATCGACGCCGTGCGGGCGGGCAAGGATGTTTATTGCGAGAAACCGATGGGCCATTGGACGCAGTTCAACCTGAGCCGGCAGTTTTGCGAGGAGACGGTCAGGCTGAAGCGGGTCGTGCAAATTGGCAACCAGGGAAACTCCAGCCCCGCCTGGCAGAAGGTGAAGGAACTGGTCCAGCAGGGAACCATCGGCCGGGTGCAGCTCGTCAACGCCGGGTTCTATCGCAATGGGGATTGGGGGGAACGGATGTTGATCGCCGATCCTGAGGCGAAGCCGGGGCCTGATCTGGACTGGGATGCCTTCCTGGGGGATGCCCCCAAGGTGCCGTTCAGCGTTCAACGGTTCTTCAGCTGGCGGAAGTATCTGGACTATGCCGGCGGCCCCTGCACAGATCTCCTGCCGCACCTGTTCACACCGTTTGCGAGTGCGATCGGCCTGAAATTCCCATCCCGGGCGGTGGCATCAGGGGGGATTTTCAAATACGACACCTACGATCGCGAGGTGCCCGACACCTTCAACATGTGCCTGGATTATCCGGAGAAACTTTCGGTGGTCGTGGTCTCCACGCTTGCCAACGATTACGTCTCCGAACCGGCGATCCATGGCGATGAGGGAACACTGACGCTGCAGAACCCCGGCGAATGGAATGTGGGTATCGACAGCGTCACCGTCATTCCCCGCAAAGGTGAGCGGAAGGTGTTTCCCATGCAGAAGAGCGACGCCACGACCGCTCACTGGCAAAACTTCCTCCACTGTGTGCGCACCCGCGAAAAGCCGGTCAGCGATGTGGAGTTCGGTCTGCATGTGCAGGCGGCGCTGAATATGGCGATGCTCAGTCTTTTGAAGGACAAGGTCGTGAAATTCGATTTTGCGAAGAAAGAGATCCTCCTGTAACCCGGGCCGGACCTGGCCCGGCGCAACATGAAAGCAAAGCTCCCCAATCGACATGAGGCTGCTTCAACAGCCTTGTGGAGTTCCACCAATCCTTGCGGGTCGGGTCGGGAGTCGTTAAGTTCCATCCCAACGTAAGCATCCAATAGGCATCGGCAATCAGGCACTATGAAATCAAATCATACCGGCAACGAAACCTCGGGTGGTGTCACCCGTCGTGAGTTCATCTCCACAACCACCCGCGCCACCATGGCGGCCGCGGCAGTCTCCGCATTTCCGTTTGTCGCACGCGGGCGGGTTGTTGGCGCCAACGACTGCGTGGGCGTTGGCTTCATCGGTGTGGGTGGCCGTGGCAACACGCATCTGGCCACTGTGCAGAAGCTGATCAAGGGCGGGGAGAATCTGAAGATTGTGGCCGTCAACGACGCCTTCCGCTACCGGCTGGAGGAGGCGGCCAAGCCGACCGGGGCGAAGACCTACGCGAAGCACCCTGAGTTGCTGGCGGATCCTGCCGTGGATGTCGTCTGCATCGCCACGCCCGACCGCCTCCATGTGCCCCAGGCCATTGATGCGATCCGAGCGGGCAAGGATGTCTATTGCGAAAAGCCGATGGGCCACTGGTCCCAGTTCGATCTGGCCCGGAGCTTCTGCGAGGAGACAAAAAAGCTCAAACGCATCGTCCAGGTTGGCAATCAGGGGAACTCGAGTCCCGCCTGGGGCAAGGTGAAGGATCTCGTGCAGCAGGGTGCCATCGGCAGGCTTCAGCATGTGCAGGCCGGTTACTACCGGAACGGGGATTGGGGCGAACGGATGCCGATCGCCGATCCGGAGGCCAAACCCGGCCCGGAACTGGATTGGGAGGGATTTCTCGGTGATGCACCGAAGGTGCCCTTCACCGTGCAGCGGTTTTTCAGCTGGCGCAAGTATCTGGACTATGCCGGTGGTCCCTGCACCGATCTGTTTCCGCACGTGCTCACGCCATTCATCAGCGCCCTGGGGTTGAACTTCCCCATGAGGGTCGTGGCCTCCGGTGGCATCTTCAAATACACCACCTACGACCGCGAGGTGCCCGACACCTTCAACATGTGCCTCGATTATCCCGAGAAAGCCTCGGTGGTGCTGGTTTGCAGCCTCGCCAACGAATACACCTCCGAACCTGCCATACGCGGCGATGAGGGCACGCTCACCCTGCAAAATGCGGGGGGGTGGGAGAGCGGTTTCGACAGCATCACCGTCATCCCGAAGAAGGGGGAATCCAAGGTGGTGCCGGGCCTCAAGACCGAGTCCACGAGCCTGCATTGGCTGAATTTCATCAAGTGCGTTCGCTCTCGTGAAAAGCCGGTCAGTGATGTGGAGTTCGCCCTGAAGGTCCAGGCGGCCATGTGCATGGCCATGGAGAGCTTCCTCAAGGAGCGTGTCGCAAAGTTTGATGTGGCCAACCTCAAAATTGTCATCTGATGGACCGTGCAAGGGTGGCGGGGAGGATTCCCCGAAAAACCTCCCGCTATCTTTTAACTCACTATTGAACATGAATTTTTCAAAACTGTTTGCCCCCGCACTGCTGGCGGGATGCGCCATCGCGTGGTCCGGATCGCTCAATGCGGCTGAACCGTTCACGGCGGAGACCGGGCAGCAGGCCAGCCGCATCACCCTCAAATATCGTGGCCGCCCGGCGATGGTCTATGAGTTCGCGCCCGACAAGTACAAGCCCTATGTCCGGGAGCTTTACTCCACGACCGGGGTGAACCTGCTCCAGGATTCCCCCCATGATCATCTGCATCATCACGCGCTGATGTATGGGATCAAGGTCAACGGGGAGAACTTCTGGGAGGAACTTTCCGGTGCCGGGGTTCAACGGGTGGTCAGCACCTCCACGCCCCAGTATGGGAAAAGCCGTTCGGGATTGCCCCAGGCGGTGATCCGGCAGGAACTGGTCTGGATTCCGGCTGCGGATGCCTTTCTGCCACTCAGCAACTGCGCACCGCTCCTCGTTGAGCACCGCACAATCACACTCACCATCGACGAGAAAGCATCCGAAGTGGCCCTGCTCTGGGGCGGCAGCTTCCAGGTGGGATCCCGCACCAACACCGTCTCCCTGACCGGGGCCAACTACCACGGGTTGGGGATGCGCTTTCAGGAGCACCTGGATGCGCATGCCGTGCACATCAGCCCGGAGGGGCGGGTGAATCTGGCGGGGAGCCGGCAGGATACGACGGTCTTCCCCTGGGAGGCGGTCACCTTCAACACCCCTGGCAAACCGGCCACCATCGCGGTTTTTGGGGCCCCCTCCAATGGCCGGGGAGCGCCGCGATTCTTCGCCATGGCAACGCCGTTCGCCTACCTGGCGGCGACGCAGACCCTGGATCAGGAACCGCTCGTGTATCACACCGGTGATTCCTTCCAGCTCAGCTATCTGGTGACCCTCTACCCTGAAATCAAATCGGGCGAGAGCCTGCAGGCCCGCTCCCGGATTTTTTCCACTTCAAACAACTGATACTTGCCAAATATATGCCAAACATACACATCGGAATCAACATGGAATTCGTGCGCCACCACGACAAGTCATTCGAGTGGGGCGTGGAGAAGGCGGCACAATTGGGCTACGACTACGTCGAGCCGATGGTGCATTGGGGCCGTGAACTGCTCAGCGAGGCCGGCTATTTTCACAGCGTCTCGATGCTGGATGATCCGTGGCGGGTGAAGCGGGCCTGCGAGAAGGCGGGCATCCGCCTTTCCGGCCTCTCCGCCCACACCCCCCTCTGCAAGCCGGAGATCAGTGTGGAGTATCTGAAGCAGGCGGTCCGGTTCGCGGCGGAGTGCGGTGCCCCGGTCGTGAACACCGATGAAGGCCCCAAGCCGGTCTGGACCACCATTGAGGAGGACCACACCCTCATGCGCTACACCCTGATGGAGGCGGCCAAAGTCGCTGAGCCGCGTGGCATCCTCATCGGGCTTGAGCCCCACCAGCAATACAGCAAACACCCGGATGGCTTGGATCGCATCTTCCGCCTGGTGAAGAGCCCCTCCATCGGCATCAACTTCGATACCGGCAACAGCTATCTCTGCGGTCATGATCCTTACAAGTGGCTCGGCAAGGTGATCAAGAACCTCGTCCACCTCCATGCCAAGGATATCTCCATCCAGCAATCCTCCTCAGAACGCGGGAAGGTGACCGGCACTCCTGTAGGCTGCGCCTGTGGTGAGGGTGTGATCGATTGGGCGCGGGTCATTCGCATCTGTGCCAAGGCGAAGCGGGACATCGTCCTCTCCGTCGAGTGCGGGACGATCGATCAGGCTGAATTCTCCATCAAACACCTCCGCGGCCTCATCGCCAAAGCGGAATAAGGCGGTTGCTGAAAACCGGTTCCGGGTGGGCGGCATGCCTCAAGGGTCTGCCGCCCACCCATCTTTCTCTTATGGAACCGTTCAAATAATCTTGGCCGGGGATTGTAAAATATCCCGGGTCAAGGCATGTTGCCCGGATGCAACCAAACAATTTAAGTCCCATTTCGCGTTCCTGGACGGGGATCATCCCGCCCATGGTCACCCCTCTTCTGGATTACGACAAACTGGATGTCCCGGGCGTTGAGCGTCTCGTGGAACATATCCTCGGTGGCGGTGCCCACGGTCTGTTCATTCTCGGCACCAGCGGGGAAGGCCCCAGCCTAAGCTACCGCCTCCGCCGCGAACTCATCACCAAGGTCTGCTCCCAGGTCAATCGCCGGGTGCCGGTGCTGGTGGGCGTTACGGATACCTCCACGGCGGAGCTGGTCGGCGTGGCCGAACATTCGGCGGCAGCCGGTGCCGAGGCTCTGGTGTTTTCAACCCCCTACTACTTCCCGCTCGGGCAGCCGGAACTGATGACCTACGTGCAGCGTTTGCTACCGCGCCTGCCCCTGCCCATGTTCCTCTACAACATGCCGCAGATGACCAAGATCCAGTTCGAGCCGGAAATCCTTCGCGAACTGGTCCATGACATCCGCCTCCTCGGCATCAAGGACAGCTCCGGAAACCTCGACTATTTCAACCAGCTTCTGGAATTGAAGAAACTGCGGGCCGACTGGAAGGTCCTCGCCGGACCCGAGCACCTGCTGCTCGAAACCCTCCGCCGGGGTGGTGATGGCGGTGTGTGCGGCGGGGCGAACTTCTACCCGCAGCTCTTTGTGCAGTTGTATGAGACGGCCACCCGGGGCGATCAGGCGGCCGCTGATGAGTGGCAGCGCAAACTGCTGACCCTTTCCCCGCTGTATGCCTGCGGGCTTTACTCCTCCACAGTGGTCAAGGGCATGAAATGCGCCTGCAGCCTGCTCGGTCTGTGCGATGCCCAGCCTGCCGAACCGTTCCTGCCCCACGGCCCCGTCGAACGGGAAAAAATCCGTGGCATCCTGAAGAGCCTCGGGCTCCCCTGCTGAACCCGGTTGCCCCGGCACAAATCCGGGCGTTTCGATCATTTGAATCCGGCGGGTTGGAATTTTCCAGCCCGCCGGATTTTTTCATTCCGGAGGGAGGCTTGCGAAGTGGGGGGAGGGCGACGTGATCGGGCCTGAACTTTGGGTAGTGCGGGGACCCGCTCAACGCCTTCGGCGTAGGGGGTGGCATTCATTCACACCTGACCAACCCCTCCCAATCCGGCATCCATTCCCATCCGGTCTTATCCGTGGTTAAAACTCCCTCATCCCTCCGGGAATCCCAACGGGATTCTGCCATGAAGCCCGGGGTTGCGCCACCGTGGCGCTACCCCGGGAGGATGGGCAGGGTGATCACAACCCCAAGGGGGGTTGTGCCGAAGGGTCGAACAGGTGGAATGTGATATTTTTTGGGTAATGGACAGCCCTCCTGGGCGGACTCTTCTTCCGGACGATGGAACCGGATCTGATCCCGCCTGTGTTTGATCCACCCTCCCGATGGGCATGAACGGCACAACCCCTTGCGGGGTAGGGAACACGCTGCGGCCTGCACCCGGGGTAGCGCCTGGATCGGCGCAACCCCGGGCTGTATGGCACAACGCCTTTGGCGTAGGGGGGCGGCATTCATTCGCACCTGACCAACCCCTACCAATCCGGCATCCATTCCCATCCGGTCTTATCCGTGGTTAAAACTCCCCCATCCCTCCGGGAATCCCAAAGGGATTGTAACTGCGGGGGATGGACGTGGACCAATTCCCCCATCCGGAAACGCCGGAGGACGGGCCATCGCCGTTCCCCCATCCGGGAATCCGAAGGTCACGCCTTACCCCATCCCCCTCCGGGAATCCCAACGGGATTCTGCCATAAAGCCCGGGGTTGCGCCGCCGTGGCGCTACCCCGGGAGGATGGGGAGGGTCATCACAACCCCGAAGCGGGTTGTGCCGCGATACCAATATTGCACCGGTTTGGGTCAATGGTGTAGGTTGTGGTGCAACCAAACATCAACCCATGTCACAATCTCTGTCTGCTGTTTATGTTCATGTGGTCTTCTCCACAAAGGATAGGCGTCCGTTCTTCCGGGACCTTGAGGTCAGGGGATCGCTTCACGCCTATCTGGGGAGTGTCTCCGGGGAATTGGGATGTAATCCCCTGATAACGGGCGGTGTTGAGGATCACATTCACATGCTGGCCCGCCTGGGCCGCGAGATGACGCAGGCAGGGTGGGTGAAGGAGTTGAAGCGCATCTCGAGCATCTGGGTGAAACGGGTGGGGTCGGACTACGCCACCTTTGAATGGCAGAGCGGTTACGGAGCTTTTTCGGTGAGCCAGTCGAACGTGGGGGCAGTTTGCCAATACATCGCAAACCAGATCGAGCACCACAGGACGATGAGTTTCAAAGAGGAGTTCCTCGTCCTGCTCAAACGGCATGAGCTTTCATTTGATGAACGTTACCTCTGGGATTGATGTGCATCCCACCCGATGAACGTTCGGCACAACCCCGTTGGGGTTGTTGATATTTTTGGACTTTACCCGGGGTAGCGCCTCGGCGGCGCAACCCCGGGCTTTATGGCAGAATCCCGTTGGGATTCCCGGAGGGATGGGGTAACGTGCGGCCTTCGGCGTTTCCGGATGGGCGATGGGGCAAGGTGTGGCCTTCGGCGTTTCCGGATGGGGGAATTGGTCCACGTCCATCCCCGCGGTTGCGATCCCGTTGGGATTCCGGGAGGGCGATGGGGTAAGGTGTGGCCTTCGGCGTTTCCGGATGGGGGAATTGGTTCACGTCCATCCCCGCAGTTGCGATCCCGTTGGGATTCCCGGAGGGGCGATGGGGCGAGGCACGACCTTCGGATTCCCGGAGGGGAAACGACGATGGCCCGTCCTCCGGCGTTTCCATGCACATAATGGGTCATCGCCCGCCCAATTTATATCCCCAATTCGCGCCCATTCGCGGTTCCCCGCCCCCAACGCCAAAGGCGTTGTGTCATAAAGCCCGGGGTTACGCCGTCAGCGGCGTTACCCCGGGTCCAGGCCACATCGCGTTCCCTACCCCGCAAGGGGTTGTGCCGTTCGTGCCCGCCGGGGGGTGCGGGAAACAAGGGCGGAATGAAATCGTGTTCGCGGG